>JAHJSJ010000261.1 GCA_018830415.1 Alphaproteobacteria bacterium
AACGGCTGCGCAGCGAATTGGGGCGGGAGCCGGGCCGGGCGGAACTGGCACAGGCGATGGCGGTCAGCGATGCCGAATTGCGCGCCATCGAAGCATCGGGTGTCAAACTCACCCCGATTGACGATGCCTATGATGAAACCAGCCTCGCCTTTGCCAGCGACGATCCCGACCCGTTCGAGGCGCTATGCGCCGCCGAAGACCGCGATCGGTTGGTGGAGGCGATGATCCAATTGCCCGACCGGCTGAAACTGGTGTTGCAGTTGTTCTTTGTCGAAGAACTGAACCTCACCGAAATCGCCGCCGTATTGGAAGTCAGCGTGCCGCGCGTCCACCAGCTGCGCGCCAAGGCGTTGAAAGACCTGCGCGCGCTGATGGAGGGGGATTATTAGCCCCCATTTCACTTTCGTCGTCACCCCGGCGCAGGCCGGGGCCTAGGGCTTCGTAACCCGACGCTTGCCGCCCTGGGTCCCAGCTTTCGCTGGGATGACGATTGTGCCACAGCTTACCCCGCGTCCCCGTCTGCATGGCCCCGGCCTTCTGCGGTCGCCTCGGCCGATCCGCCCGCGCCTTTGCCGTCATGGGCTTCCCACCAATAGGGTTGCCGCGTGGCGGTGCCGGTGCCGACCTCGTTCAGCGTCGCGGCGTTATACAACCGCCCGCCGATCATCACCTGTTCGATATTGTCCGAATTGGCGATGTCCTGCGAAGGGTCGTCGGACAGGATCACAAGATCGGCCAGCTTGCCCGGCTCGATGCTGCCAATGTCCTTGGCCATGCCAAGCGATTGCGCCGAGGTGATGGTGCCTGCCTTCAACGCTTCCACCGCGCTCATCCCGCCGCGTGCGAAGCTCCACAATTCCCAATGCGCGCCGATGCCCGCCTGCTGGCCATGCGCACCGATGCTGACCTTCACCCCGCGCTGGGCCAGTTTGCGCGCCTCGCGGGCGTTGTTGTCATCGACGAAGGCCCATTCAGGGGCCTTAACCCGGCGGCCATTTTCCGCGAGCAGCGCCTTGGGCGGGGTGTGGATCATCAGCGGGTGATCGAACACGTCCATTGCCTGGCGCCAATAGGGATCGCCCGCCAGCCCGCCATAGGTGACCACCAGCGTGGGCGTGTAATTGCTGTTCGACTGGCCGAAGAACTGCAACACGTCTTCGTAGAACACGTCGACGGGGACATTGTGTTCAAGGGTCGAATTGCCATCGGCGACAAGGTTCATGTCCATCCCGAACAGCGATCCACCTTCGGCCACGACGAGCATGTTTTCCGCCGCCGCCGCGCGCGCGACCATCTGGCGCTGTTCACGCCGGGGCTGGTTGTAGTTCTTGACCGAAATCCCGCCCTGCGCCTTGATCCGGCGCACGTGGGCCAGCGCATCGTCGTAGCTGTCGATCCGGGCATAGACGCCGGGTGCCTTCGCGCCGTAAATAATCTCACCGGTCGAGAAGATGCGCGGGGCCAGCGTCAGCCCGGCGCGCTGGCGTTCGGCAGCGGCGAACACGGTGCTCGCCTGGCTCGACGGGTTGTGCACGGTGGTGACGCCCATCGCGAGGTCTTGCAATAGCGTCCAGTTCTGCTGCGGGATGAGATCGCCCACCCCGTATGGGCCGTGGGCATGGGCATCGACGAGGCCGGGCATGATGGTCTTGCCCGCCGCGTCGATGAAGCGGGCGCCTTCGGGGAAGGTCATGGCCGCGATCGAGCCTTCGCCGACCGAGGTGATGCGGTCGCCCTCGATTACGATCACGCCGTTTGCGATCACGCCCGCGTCATCGGGGGCCAGCCCCGCCTTCATCGTCAGGATGCGCGCGCCGTGGATGACCGTGGTGCCGCTGGGCTTGGCCGCCTGCACCGTCACCCCGAGCGGGATGCCGGTGGTGGGCGGGGTGTAGGCAGCGGTCTTGTCGCCATCCGCCTTGGGCAAAGCGGGGAACAGCGCGCTGACGCTGGCGCTCTGCAACGACGGGCCGATCGACCAGAACAGCGTCTCGCCCCCGTTCGCCCAGCCGAGGTAATCCGCGCCCCCGGTGCTGACCTTGGTTACGGGCAGCGGCCCGCCCTTTTCGCTGACATCCACCGGCTTGCCGCCGGGGATCAGCGGCATCGCAAACACCTCGTAATTCTGGCGGAAGGCAATGGTTCGGCCATCGGATGCGATCCGCATGTCATTGGCGAGTTCGCCCCTGGCGTGGACGCGCTTCGCCTCACCATTGAGGTCGGTCGAAACCAGCGCCAGCTTGCCCCCGTCCCGTGCCAGCATGAACAATCGGTCGGCGGTGGTGCCCCATTGCGGGTTGCCGCCGCTGCGGCTGACAAGGCGCGGTTCCCCGCCGCTGACCGGCATCACATAGATCCCCGCGTTTTCGGAGAAGTCCGGCGCGGTTAGGTATCCGCCTTCGCGCTTTTCGAACGCAATCATGCTGCCATCGGGCGAGAAGGCAATATTGCCGAAATGCCCCGGCCCGGTCAGCACCCGGCGGTTCTGCCCATTGGCATCGGCGAGGATGATTTCGCCCAAGCTGGCATCGTTCCAGCGCACATAGGCAAGGCTGCTACCGTCACGGCTGAACGCGGGGAAGGCTTCCACCGCATCCGCCGGATCGCCGGTCAGCGGCGCAGGCGCATCACACCCCCGCGCGGATTTGCTGTAGAGCCGCCCAAGGCTTTCAAACACCACGCGGCTGCCATCGGGTGACAGCGTGGCAAAGCGCGGCATGGTGGTGGTGAAGCTATCGGGCGCAACGTCGATCACCGGGTGCGGCGCATCGGCCACCCCGCGCGTGTCGTTGACCGTGAAGGGGATCACCGCATGACCGCTCCCGTCGCGGGCCACGCGGTTGAGTTTCCCGCCCGCCCAGAACACGATCCCGCTGCTATCGGGCAGCCAGTCGATATTAGGATAGACCCCGGTGACCGCCCAGGTTTCCTGCACGTCCATGTCAAGCTGGCCGTAGATCATCCGCTCGCGCCCGCTGGCGAGGTCTTTGATCCACAGCTGGCTCTGATCCTTGTCGCGCCGGACGAAGGCGAGTTCCGTGCCATCGGGAGAAGGCGCAGGGCGCACCGCGCCGCCATAGCCGCTGACGGCGGTGGTCACTTCACCGGTGGCGAGATCGTGGCGTTCGATCGCGAAGATACCGCTTTGCGAATCCTGCGCGTATTCGAAGATGTTCCCGTCCGTGGTGTTGCGGGTATAGTAGATTGCGCTGCCATCGGGCGCAAACACCGGCTCGCCCAGTTCCTTCTGCAAGGCTTCGTTCGCGCGTTCGACGACCTGCACCCCGCCGCCGCCGCTAACGTGGTAGAGCCAGATTTCGCCAGTGCCGAGCGAGCGGCCAGTGGTGAAATGCTTTTTCGCAGCAATAAACCGTCCGTCGGGCGACCATGCGGGCTGGTTGAGAAGGCGGAAATCCTCCTTCGTCACCTGCCGCTTGTCGCTGCCATCGGCGTTCATCACCCAGATATTGTCCCCGCCGCCGCGATCCGAGGTGAAGGCGATGCGCGTGCCATCGGGGGAGAAGCGCGGGTGAACGTCCCATGCAAGGCCATCGGCAATCCGCTTGGGCGTGCCGCCCGAAATCGGCATGGTGTAAATGTCACCGAGCAGCGTGAAGGCCAGCGTCTGCCCATCGGGCGCAACGTCCACGTCCATCCACGTGCCTTCGTCGGTGCGGATTGGCACTTGCTTGATGGTGGCACCCTTGGGTGCTTCAACGCTCCAGCTTGCCTCGGCCTTCGGAGCTTTCTTGCTCTGAGCCGCAAGTGGAGTGGCAATGCAGGCGGCCCCGGCGAGCAGGGCGGCGGCGATATGGCGCATGAATGTATCTCCCTCTGTTGGAACGGGAGACTAACGCCGCGCAAGGATATTGCCAGCCTTGGTCCGATGTCGTTAGTCGAATTGTCCCCGCTTCGGCCCCAGATAGCCGAACAGATACGCCCCCACTTTCCGCATCTGGATCTCCTCCGAACCTTCGGTGATCCGATACCGGCGGTGGTGGCGATAAATGTGTTCGAAGGGTTTGTGCCGCGAATAGCCGATGCCGCCGTGGACCTGCATCGCCCTATCGGCGGCTTCGCATACCAGCCGGTTCGCCCAGTAATTGCACATCGATACCTTGTCGCTGATCGTGCGTTCGATCTGTTCGTGGGGCATGTTGTCCATCTCCCACGCGGTCTTGAAGATCAGCAGCCGCAGCATTTCCGCCTGCGTCGCCAGCTCCACCAGCGGGAACTGGATCGCCTGATTGCGCGCCAGTTCCTCACCGAAGGGCTTGCGTTCCCGCGCGTATTTCACGCTTTCGTCGATGCAATAGAGCGCCGCGCCGCAGCTGCTCGCAGCTTGCCGGATGCGGTTCTGGTGGACGAAGCTTTGCGCCAGCGCGAGGCCGCGGCCTTCCACGCCGAGGATCGCGCTATCGGGCACCCAGACATTGGTGACGCTGAGGCGCGGGTGATCGGTGGGCATATTGAACGTCCACATCCACTCCTCGATTTCGAGGCCGGGGGTGGGATTGGGGACGAGGAAGCAGGTGATCCCGCTCGCGTCGCCTGCTTGGCCGGAAGTGCGTGCGAACATCGCGCAGTGGGTGGCGACGTGCATCCCGGTGATCCACATCTTTGCGCCATCGATCCGCCAGCCGTCCACCCCGTCGCGGGTTTCCCTGACAGCGACCGTCTCCATGTGGGTGGCATCCGATCCGTGGTCGGGTTCGGTCAGGCCGAAGGCGACGCGGCGCCCCTTCCCGTAAGCGCGCTCGAACCCGCCGGTGATGAACTCGGCTTTCTGCTCCTCGGTCCCCCACTGGTCAAACATGGCGACGAAGGGGAAATTGCCGACGATCGAGTGTTCGTTCTGCAAGTCATTGTGCAGGCCCAGCCCTTGGCGCGCGAAGTGCTCGCGGATCACCGCCATCCAGAGGTTGCTGCCATCCTTGCCGCCGTAACGCTTGGGGGCGGAGAAGCGCCAATGTCCGGCGCGGTCGGCGCGGCGGGTTGCTTCCTTGAGCAGTTCTTCCCACTCGCGGCGGGGCAGCCCGCCCGCTTCAAAGTCCGTCCGCGCATATTCACGGCGGTGGTCGAAGAAACGGATGTTGTCGTCCTGCGCCTCCAGCGGCTTGATCTCGGAAGCGATGAAGGCGTCGAGTTCGTTCAGGTAAGCCTGAAGGTCGGCGGGGATGGCGAAGTCCATTTATTGCTCTCCGGTCCAATTCTTGTGCGCAAGGGCGAGCGCGGGGTATTTGGGGCTATCCACCCTGACCATCTCAAGCGCATCGAAGCGAAGCTTGGCCAGCAGGCCCTTGGTCTTCAGGGACTCATCGCCTGAAAGGAAATGGTCGGACAGGTCTTTTGCATCGATCCCCGAAAAGTCGAGTTCCGGTTCACGAGCTATGATGCCGAGCGCGTTCCTAGCCACGGCCAGTTGAAAACGGTCATGCCCTTCCATCCGATGCTTGACGCTTGCGAGCCATTCGGCAACCGCCGTCGCGATCTCCGCGATTGTCGCATCCCCCGCAGTGTCGTGGGCCGTTTCCTTGCGCGGTGGCAAGCGGCGCGCCCGCTCTACCTCCGGCGCATCCTCCTCCAGCAGCAGCAGCAGGTCGAGCTCCTGCTCGCTCGTCCGGCGCGAGATCACCACGCGTTCGAGCATCCGGTCCGCGCCGCTGCGCCATTGCGCCGCCATCTTGAGGCAGCCCAAGGCCCACCACACGGTGCGGTAGATCGTCCAGAAACGGAAGCGGGCGGGATCGGCGCGGGTGCCGCTTTCGGCCTCATAGGCGGCGAAGTAGTCCGCAAGGCTCCCCAGCCCCAGCGCCGGGCGGTCGTGGCGGGCGAAGCGCCACACCGCCATGCAGCCGAAGGCCAAGTCTTCGTGGCGGTCGCCGAAATGGGCGATCTCCCAGTCGAGCACCCCCGTCAGCGTCGAGCCCTCCACCAGCAGATTGCCCATCCGGTAATCGCCGTGGTTGAGGACGGGCTCGACCTCTGGCGGGCAATTGTCCTCCAGCCACTTCAGCCCCAGCGCGATGATCGGCCGGTCGCCGCCCGCCTCGATGAACTGCGCCTTCAGGTCGGCAATCGCGGCACGGTAATCCATCACCGGCACGCCCTCCGGCACGTCCGCTTGCCGCAAGCGATGGATGCGCGCCAAGTCCCGCGCCGCCTGCCGCAGCAAGCCTGCCGGGTCGTCACAACCGAGGATCACCTTGGGATCAGCCGTCCCCGGCAAGGCCCGCATGATAAAGCCCGATCCGAGCCCGTCCCCCGGCTCCAGCACAGCAACCACTTCGGGCGCGGTCACGCCCTTGGCGCGGGCGGCTTCGATCAGCGCCGCCTCGGTCGAATGCCCATAAGGCCGCCCCTCCATAAAGGCGAGGCTGGGTGCGCGGCGCAGGACGTAGGCGCTGTCGTCCGCCACAAACCGCCAGCTTTCCATCACCGCCCCGCCGGTGAGCCGCTGCGGCTCCAACGACAAAGCGCCGAGCCCAGCGCGGGCACACACCCGCGCCAGCCCGGCGCTCAGTTCGTCCGGGGACATACCCATGGCGTTACGCGGACACTTTGTCCTTTTTCACGGTGATCACCTGCGAATAGGTGAACTCTTTCAGGCCTTCCTTGCCATATTCGGCGCCAAAGCCGGACTGCTTGTGCCCGCCAAACGGCGCGAAGGGCGAAAGGTGGAGGTATTCGTTGACCCACACTGTCCCGGTTTCAAGCTGTTCGGCAATTTCAACGCCCTTGTCCGGGTTGCCGGTCCACACTGCGCCAGCCAGCCCGTATTCGGACGCATTGGCGCGTGCGATGACTTCTTCTTCGGTCGAAAACTTCATCAACGGCATTACCGGGCCGAACTGTTCCTCGGCCACGATCCGCGCATCTTCGGGCGGGTTGTCGATGATGGTCAGCGGCACGAAGTAGCCGGTGCCCGACGGATCGACATTCCCGCCGAGCAGGAACTTGTAGCCATTGTCCTTGGCATCCTCGATCAGCTCAACCACGCGATCAAACTGCTTCTTGTTCTGGATCGGGCCGACGCCCGTGCCCTGCTGCGCGCCGTCACCCACGGTCACGGTCTTGGCATATTCGACAATCGCGGCGGACAGCTCGTCATAAATATCCTCGTGGATATAGACGCGCTTGGCCGCGACGCAGATTTGTCCGGCGTTGGAAAAGCTTGACCAGAACAGCTGCTCGGCCACCTTCTTGGGATCGGCATCGGGCAGCACGATTGACGCATCATTGCCGCCGAGTTCCAGCGTGATGCGCTTGAGGTCGGCGCTCGCGCCTTCCATGATCTTCTTGCCGGTTGCGGTCGATCCGGTGAAGGTGATCTTGTCGATATCGGGGTGCGCAGTCATCAGCGGGCCGAGCGAATCTTCACCCGTGATGATGTTGACCACGCCCGCAGGCACCTTGTCAGCGATCAGTTCAGCGATGCGCAGGGTGGTGAGCGGGGTGAAGGGCGAAGGCTTGAGCACAATCGTGCAGCCCGACAGCATCGCAGGCGCGATTTTCTGAACCGCCATCATCACCGGGAAGTTCCACGGCACGATCCCGGCGACCACGCCGACCGGCACGCGGCGGGTGCGGCTGAGGCGCGCCTCGCTATCTTCGTTGATCTCGTCGTCAAGCGACAGCGTGGACTGCGCCGCGCTCATCCCCGCTGCGCCATAGATTTCGCCCTTGGCCTGATCGTGCGGCTTGCCCTGTTCAGCCGTCAGCAGGCGATAGAGTTCCTCGGCGTTTTCCTTGATCGCGCCCGAAATCGCCATGATCGCGGCGCGGCGTTCCTCGATCGAAGTCTTTTTCCACGTCTTGAATGCCGCGCGCGCAGCGGCGACTGCCTCGTCCAGTTCGGCCTTGCCGCAGGCGGGCACCCGGCCGATCACCTGCTCGTTGGCCGGGTTGACGACATCAAGCCAGCGGTCGGCGGCGACCATCTTGCCGTTGATGAGGTTCTTGTACTG
>JAHJSJ010000262.1 GCA_018830415.1 Alphaproteobacteria bacterium
CTGAAAACCGGTTCCCATTTTTCAGCCGCGATGCTCTAGCCATCCTCGCCATGGATCGGTGATGGCCGGTCGAGCGCCAGTTCGGCATCCGAGAAGGTGAACGGGCTGCGCACCCCCGCCATCCCGCCCAGATCCACCCGCATCCCGCGCGCGATGACCTGAGGATCGGCGAACACCTCGTCCAAGCGATTGATTGGCCCCGCAGGAACGCCCGCAGCATGGCAGGCATCGAGCAGGCCTTGCTTGCCCCACCCCGCCGCCGCCGCCGCGATTTCGGTATCGAGCGCTGCTGCATTGGCGGTGCGATCACCATTGGTGGCAAAGCGCGGATCGGCGGACAGATGGGCCAGCCCCAGCACCGCCATCAGCTTGTGAAACAACCCGTCATTGGCGGGCGCAAGGATCACGTGGCCATCGGCCACCGCAAACACCCCGTAAGGCGCGACCTGCGCGTGGGCATTGCCCATGCGCGGGGGGTTTTCGCCGGTGGTGAACAGATAGGTCGCCTGATTGGCGAGCAGCCCGACCGAACAATCCATCAGGCTCATGTCGACCTGCTGTCCGCGTCCTGTCCGCGCCCGCATCAGCAGCGCCGCCTGAATGCCGTTGGCTGCCCAGACGCCGGTGGCAAGGTCGCTGATTGACACCCCCATCTTGACCGGATGGCCTTGCGGTTCCCCGGTCAGCGACATCAGCCCGCTCATCCCCTGCGCGACGAAATCATAGCCCGCTTCGTGCGCGCGCGGCCCGGTTTGGCCGAAGCCGGTGATCGAACAATAGACGAGGCCGGGATTGCCGTCCGCGACGCTCGCGTAATCAAGCCCGAACTTGGCGAGGCTGCCGGTCTTGAAGTTTTCGATCAGCACATCGGCCCCGGCGATCAGTGCGTTGACCCGCGCAAGGTCGTCCGCGTCCCCGAAATCCGCGATGATCGACCGTTTGCCGCGATTGCAGGCGTGGTAATAGGCGGCCTCGCGGTGGACTGTGCCCTGCGCATCGGTGCGTTCGACCCACGGCGGCCCCCACAGCCTTGTGCCGTCACCTTCGGGGCTTTCAACCTTGATAACATCCGCGCCCAGATCGGCCAGAATCTGCCCGCAGAACGGCCCCGCCAGCACGCGAGCAAGCTCGACCACCCTGAGCCCGGCAAGCGGGGCGTTGGGATTGCGGGGTTCAGGGAGCCACATCGCCTGTTCCCCTGGCCGCCCTGAGGAACGCCACGCTGTCGGCCAGCACCGGGCCTTTGCTGCGGAACGGCACCGAAAGCGCCATTACAATCTCCTCGTGATCGAGCGGGCCGTAATTGATCGCCTTCACCGGCGCGCCCAGTTCGCGCAGTCTTGCCGCCAGATTATTGGCGTTCTTCGGACGCACCGTGGTGTCTCCCTCGGATGTCACCAGCAACATCGGCGGCGCGTCCTTGCGGGCGTATTCAATCGGCTGCGTTTCCAGCGGGCGGGGCCATTGCCCCATCGCCGCGATCGAGCGGGGCTTGTCGAATGGATAGAAATCATAGGGGCCAGACAGCCCGACAGCCGCCGTCACGATACCCGGATCGACGCCTTCCGCACGCAGCCACCTGTCATCGAGCGCGAGCATGATTGCCTGATAAGCGCCCGCCGAATGGCCCATGAAGGCGATACGATCAGGGTTGCCATCAAAGCGCGCGATATTGTCGCGCGTCCATGCCACCGCTTCGGCTCCGTCTTCAAGGAATGCGGGAAACAGCACCTTGGGCACCTTGCGATAATCGGCGATCACCACAAGGAAGCCTTCCCTTGCCAGCGCGCGCCCGGCGAAGGCATAGGACGCGCGATCACCCTTGGCCCAGCCGCCGCCATACCAGAACATCACCACCGGCAGTTGGCCCGAAGGCGCATCGGCGGGCGCCCAGATGTCGAGCGTCTGCCCTTGGCTGCCGAACGCCACGCCCTCTGCCACCAGCTGCGCGCCGGTGCCGCCGCCCGCCGCCCAGTCATAGGCGGACAGCAGCCGCGGGGGTGATGTCAATGCGAGGATGCCGCCGATCACAAGCGCAACTGCGATGCCGGTGAGCGCAAGAACACGCCGCATCACACCACGTAATGCGCCGTGGTGGTTGCGGCGATATCGGCCTCGGTCACGCCGGGGGCCATTTCGATCAGCCGGAACGGCGAATTGTGGTCAGGCCGCTGGAACACCGCAAGGTTGGTGATGACCATATCCACCACGCCCGCGCCGGTCAGCGGCAGGGTGCATTGCGGGATGAACTTGGGCGAGCCATCCTTTGCGGTGTGATCCATCACCACAATGATCTTCTTCACGCCCGCGACCAGATCCATCGCCCCGCCCATGCCCTTGATCATCTTGCCGGGGATCATCCAGTTGGCGATGTCGCCATTCTCCGCCACTTCCATCGCGCCCAGCACGGTCAGATCAATATGCCCGCCGCGAATCATCGCAAAACTGGTGGCGCTGTCGAAATAGGCAGAATGCGGCAGTTCGCTGATGGTCTGCTTGCCGGCGTTGATCAGGTCAGCGTCAACCTCGTCTTCATAGGGGAACGGCCCGATGCCCAGCATCCCGTTCTCGCTTTGCAGCGTCACCATCATCCCTTCGGGGATGTGATTGGCGACCAGCGTCGGGATGCCGATGCCAAGGTTGACGTAATAGCCATCCTGCAATTCGCGCGCGGCGCGCGCTGCCATCTGGTCACGGGTCCAGCTCATGCTGCGACCTCCCTTTCGCGTGTGGTCAGGAATTCGATCTGCTTGTCATAGGGTGCGCCCATCACGATGCGGTTCACGAACACCCCGGCAAGGTGGATCTGATCGGGATCAAGCGCGCCTGCGGGGACGATTTCCTCGACCTCGGCGACGCACACCTTGCCGCAGGTGGCCGCGGGCAGGTTGAAATTGCGCGCGGTCTTGCGGAAGATGAGGTTGCCGGTTTCATCGGCTTTCCACGCCTTGACGATGGCGAGGTCAGCGAAGATGCCGTGTTCAAGGATATAGGTCTGCATCACCCCGTCACGGTCGGGGAAGTCCTTGTGTTCCTTGCCCACGGCGACTTCGGTGCCGACCCCGGTGCGGGTGTAGAAGCCGGGAATGCCCGCGCCGCCCGCGCGCATCCGTTCGGCCAGCGTGCCTTGCGGGCAGAATTCAACCTCAAGCTCGCCCGCCAGATACTGGCGTTCAAATTCCTTGTTCTCGCCGACATAGGAACTGATCATCTTGGCCACCTGCCGGGTGCGCAGCAGCTTGCCGATGCCCTGATTGTCGATGCCCGCATTGTTGCTGGCGAAGGTCAGGCCGGTCACCCCGCTATCGCGGATCGCGTCGAGCAATCTTTCGGGAATGCCGCATAAGCCAAAGCCCCCTGCGGCGATCAGCATGTCGTTTTTCAGGACGCCTGCAAGCGCACTGGCGGCATCGGGGTAGATTTTGGTCATCGAACTGGTTTGCTCGCTCACTCAATCGGCACGCACAGGCCGTCTGCGGAATGTCACATAGGATGATTAGAGGCTTCGAAGCGCGCTGTCACGCCCATGCGAGCGCCAAAAGTGAATTTATGTTCATGTTGCGATGCAGCACGCGATTTTGCCATTCAATTGCTGAATAATTAGGCAACTGCTTTTATTGCAAGCAGTTGCGTGCGCTCTTTCGTATAGAAATCCTGTGATTTCCTCATCTGTTGCGTTGCATGCAACTATCAATGAGGCTTTCGCACTTGCACAACAACCATGCCTACTGCATATGCGAAGTGCCTTTCAGGCATCCTCTCCCAAAACTTTCAAAGCCCGGCCCCGTGCCGGGCTTTTTTTGCCTGAAATCGCGCCGCGTCAGTCCCTCGCGGCGCAGGATGTGCCTCGATTGATTGCATTCATCGCCCCCTGTTCCTAGCTATCGGTCTTGAACCCAGACCACCAGCTGCACAGGGATTCCCCGATGGCCGATGCCGAAACCGCCGCTCCGACCCGCACCGTCAGGTTGCAGGTTGCTCCTGCGCGACAGGAAGAATCGGGGCAGGGCATCGCCCGCATGCCACGCTCGGCGTTCCAGAAGCTCGGGATTACCGAGGGCGACGTGGTCGAAATCACCGGCAAGCGCGCCACTGCGGCGATCGCCATGGCCGCCTATCCCGAAGATGACGCGCTCGATGTGGTGCGGCTCGACGGGCTGCAGCGCGGCAATGCCGAGGCGGGATCGGGTGAACACGTCGACATCGCCAAAGCCGAATCGCGCCCAGCCACCCGCGTGGTGTTTGCACCCGCCCAGCGCGAAATGCGGCTTCAGGGGCCAACCCAGGCGTTGAAGCGCAATTTCTTCCGCCGCCCGCTGGTGGCCGGTGATCTGGTGGCGACCACCGGGCAGCAGCCGGTGCAGAATATGCCGCCCGATGTTCGCCAGCTGTTGCGCGCTCCAGCCTATGCCTTGACCCAGATTCGCCTCACCGTCGCCGCGACCAGTCCCAAGGGCATCGTCCATATTGACGAGAACACCGAGGTCGAACTGCGCGCCGAATTCGAAGAACCGCGCGATGGCCGGGCGGCGGTCAATTACGATGATGTCGGCGGGATGGACGATACCATTAACGCCTTGCGCGAAATGGTGGAATTGCCGCTGCGCTATCCGGAATTGTTCATCCGGCTGGGGGTGGAACCGCCCAAGGGTGTGCTGCTCCACGGCCCGCCGGGCACGGGCAAGACCCGTCTGGCGCAGGCGGTCGCGAACGAATCGGACGCGGAATTCTTCACCATCAACGGCCCGGAAATCATGGGTTCGGCCTATGGCGAGAGCGAAAAACGCCTGCGCGAAGTGTTCGAAGAGGCTGCCCGCGCGGCGCCCGCGATCATCTTCATCGACGAAATCGATTCGATCGCGCCCAAACGCACGCAGGTGCCGGGCGAGGCCGAAAAACGGCTGGTGGCGCAGCTGCTGACGCTGATGGACGGGCTGGAAAAGCGCGCCAATCTGGTGGTGATTGCGGCCACCAACCGGCCCGACGCGATTGACGAGGCATTGCGGCGGCCGGGCCGGTTCGATCGCGAAATCGTGATCGGCGTGCCCGATGAACGCGGGCGGCGCGAGATTCTCAGCATTCATACCCGCGGAATGCCGTTGGAGGCCGCGGTTGATCTGAAAGAACTCGCCCGTGTCACCCACGGTTTTGTCGGCGCGGATATTGCTGCGCTGGCGCGTGAGGCGGCGATTGAGGCGGTGCGGCGGATCATGCCCCGGCTCGATCTGGATGAACGCACGATCCCGCCCGAAGTGCTCGAAGACCTGTGCGTTACCCGCGACGATTTCCTTGCCGCGCTCAAGCGCGTGCTGCCATCGGCCATGCGTGAGGTGATGGTGCAGATGCCCAATGTCAGCTGGAGCGATATTGGCGGCGTGGATGATGCCATCGACAAGCTGAAAGAGGGGATCGAACTGCCGCTCAAGAACCCTGAAGCGTTC
>JAHJSJ010000263.1 GCA_018830415.1 Alphaproteobacteria bacterium
AGAGCGTGCATATCGGCCCCTCGCCCGCTGCTGAGAGCTATCTTGTCGGCGCGAAGATCATCGCGGCGGCGCAAGCGAACGGGGCGGATGCGATCCATCCGGGTTACGGCTTCCTGTCGGAGAACGCGGACTTTGCGCAGGCGGTGCTGGATGCTGGGCTGATCTGGGTCGGCCCCAAGCCCGCCAGCATCCGCGCGATGGGTCTGAAGGACGCGGCCAAGGCCCGCATGATCGAGGCGGACGTTCCCGTCACCCCCGGCTATCTCGGCGCGGATCAATCGCTCGAACGCCTCACCAAGGAGGCCGAGGCCATCGGCTACCCCGTCCTCATCAAGGCGGTCGCGGGCGGCGGCGGCAAGGGGATGCGCAAGGTCGATGCCCCCGCCGACTTCGCCGCCGCGCTGGAGAGCTGCCGCCGCGAGGCCAAAGCCAGCTTCGGCAATGATGAAGTGCTGCTCGAAAAATGGATCACCTCGCCCCGCCATATCGAGGTGCAGGTGTTCGGCGACGCGCATGGCAACGTCGTCCACCTGTTCGAACGCGATTGCTCGCTCCAGCGCCGCCACCAGAAGGTGATCGAGGAAGCCCCCGCCCCCGGCATGGACGCGGCCACCCGCGAAGCGATCTGCGCCGCCGCCGTGCGCGCCGCCAAGGCAGTCGATTACGAGGGCGCAGGCACAATCGAATTCATCGCCGATGCCTCAGACGGCCTGCGCGCCGACCGCATCTTCTTCATGGAGATGAACACCCGGCTTCAGGTGGAACACCCCGTCACCGAGGAAATCACCGGCGTCGATCTGGTCGAATGGCAGTTGCGCGTGGCGAGCGGCGAGCCGCTGCCCAAGCGGCAGGAGGAACTGTCGATCAACGGCCATGCGATTGAAGCGCGGCTCTATGCCGAGGACCCGGTCAAGGGGTTTTTGCCGAGCACGGGGCGATTCCATAACTACCGTGAATGGGAGATCGGTGCGCGTATTGAGACCGGCGTCGAAAATGGCGACGAGGTATCCCCCTTTTACGATCCGATGATCGCCAAGATCGTTTGTCACGCGGACGATCGCAGCGAAGTGATCGAAGAGCTGTGGGAAGCCTGCACGGACGTGCAAATTTATCCGCTTAAGACCAATGCAGCTTTTCTCGCCAATCTGTGCCTCGACGAAAATTTCCGTTCAGCCGAACTTGATACTGGAATGATCGAGCGGAAGTTGGATGACCTGATCAAGGCTCCGGTGCCGTCCGATGAAATGTTGGACTACATTGCGGGCGGCCTTGCTGACCGGATCGGATCAATCGCGCTGGCCGGCTCGCTTGCGGGATTTCGGCTTAACGCGCATCCCCGTGCCACGCTCACCTTCGCCGATAGAGAGGGCAACGAGTATACAAGGCCATGCCTCTCCGATGGCGGCTGGGAGTTTGATTGGGCCGACGATGAGCTCCTTTGGTTCTCATTAGGCAACGCGAAGGCATATCGCGTCAAAACTGAACGCGGCACCGGCCAAGCCTCCGCCGCCGATGGCGCGATCATCGCGCCGATGCCGGGCAAGGTCATCGCGGTCGATGTCGCCGAGGGCCAGTCCGTCACCGCCGGGCAGCGGCTCATGGTGCTCGAGGCGATGAAGATGGAACACGCCCTTGCCGCGCCGTTTGACGGGGTGGTTGAGGGGTTGAGCGTCAGCGCAGGCGCGCAGGTGCAGGTTGAGGCGGTGTTGGTGACGGTGGTGCCTGCTTCTTCCGAAACGCAACCCGTCACCCCAGCGCAAGCTGGGGCCTAGGGCGGCAAGCGCTGCACCATGAGGCCCTGGTTCCCAGCTTTCGCTGGGATGACGATGGAGAGTTTTGGGTTCCTTCCCCTTTTCGTCATTGCGAGCGGCAGCGAAGCAATCCAGAGCGGTTTGCGTTGGACTCTGGATTGCCGCGTCGCCTGCGGCTCCTCGCAATGACGGGATGAGGGAGGATTGATGACCTGGGCCAAGGAACTCGAAGAATTGCGCGCCCGCGAGGCGCTCGCCGAACAGATGGGCGGCGCGGACAAGGTGGCGCGCCAGCACGGGCGCGGCAAGATGGACGCCCGTGCGCGGCTGGCGGAGCTATGCGACGAAGGCTCCTTCCGCGAGATCGGCAAGATTGCCGGTTCCGCCAAGTATGACGCGAACGGCGATCTGCAAAGCGTAACCCCCGCCCCCTTCCTGTTCGGCAAAGCGATGATCAATGGCCGCCCGGTGGTTGCCACGGCGGACGATTTCACCATTCGCGGCGGCGCGGCCGATGCCGGGATTTCCCGCAAGATGGTGCAGGCCGAGCGTATGGCGCACGAATTGCGCCTCCCGATCATCCGCATGATCGACGGCACCGGCGGCGGCGGCAGCGTCAAGACGCTCGAACAGATCGGCGCGACCTATATCCCGGCGGTGCCCGGCTGGGGCGATGTAGTGACGAACCTCGACAGCGTGCCGGTGGTGGCGCTGGCGCTCGGCCCCACGGCGGGCCTCGGTGCGGCGCGGACGGTCGCCAGCCACTATTCGATCATGGTGCGCGGGCTTTCGCAGCTGTTCGCCGCCGGGCCTGCGGTCGTTGATGGCTTGGGTGAGGGCTACAAGGGCGCAGCCGATCACAGCCAGGCCAAGGAAGAACTCGGCGGGGTGGACATCCACACCCGCAACGGCGTGGTCGATGACGAGGTCGCATCCGAGGCCGAAGCCTTCGCCCGAGCGCGGCATTTCCTCGGCTTCATGCCCGAATATGTCGGGCAACCGGCGCGCCGTGCGGCCTGCGATGACCCGACCGACCGGCGCGAGGAAGCGCTGCTCAGCCTCGTTCCGCGCGATCCGAAACAGGTCTATTCGATGCGACGCGCGCTCGACATGATCCTCGATAGCGGCACCGTGTTCGAGATCGGCAGGCACTGGGGCCGCGCCGCGATCACCGCGCTCGCCCGGCTGGATGGCTGGCCGGTCTGCGTGATCGCCAGCGATCCCAGCTATCTCGGCGGATCGTGGGAGGCCAGGACATCCGAAAAGGTCGAACGCTTCGTCAAACTCGCCGACCAATTCCGACTCCCCATCGTGCATCTGGTCGACAATCCCGGCTTCATGATCGGGCGCGAGGCGGAGATGGCGGGGACGATCCGTTACGGCGTCAACGCCATGAACGCGATCTACCGCGCCACCGTGCCGCTCGCCAGCATCGTCATGCGCCGCGCCTATGGCATCGCGGGCAGCGCGATGAGCAATGCGGATCGTTATCAATACCGCTATTGCTGGCCGAGCGGCGACTGGGGCAGCCTACCGATCGCGGGCGGGCTGGAGGTCGCCTACAAGGCCGAACTGGAAGCCGCCGACGATCCCGCGAGCCTGCTGGGGGAAATCCGCGAACGCCTCGCCAAAGTCACCTCACCGTTTCGCAGCGCCGAACGCTTCAATGTCGAGGACATCATCGACCCGCGCGACACGCGGGCGTTGTTGTGCGAATTTGCGGAGTTGGCTTGGCGGCGGTTGGGGGCGGACACCTGAATGTCGTCATTGCGAGGCGGCGCAGCCGCCGTGGCAATCCAGAGCGTTTCGCGCTGTGCTCTGGATTGCTTCGCTATGCTCGCAATGACGATGCAAATTACTCCGCCGGCGTCCCACCCATCCCCGCCTCGGCATCGGACGGCCCGAACAGCTTGCCCTTTTCGCTCAGCAACACCAGCACAAGACAGGTCAGCCCGCTCGCCAACAGCGCCAGCGCCAGTGGGCGCGCCGTGCCATCAAACGCATAGCCGATCGACCCGCCAATCAGCGCCGCCGTGGTCATGCGCACAAACCCGTGAGCCGAACTCGCCGCGCCCGCGATGGCAAAAAACGGGTTCATCGCAATCGCGCCGAAATTGCTGCCGATAAAGCCGAGCAGCGCCATGTTGATCGCCATCAGCGGGACGAAGTGCCACAGCTGCTCGCCCGGCTGGAACGCGAAGATTACCTGCACGATGCTCACCGCGATAAAGGCAAACAAAGCCGTGTGGCTCACCCGCCGCGCGCCGAACCGTTCGACGATGCGCGAATTTGACCAGCTCGCCAGCGCCATTGATCCCGCGCAGATTCCGAACACCAGCGGGAAAATGTCACCCGCGCCAAAGGTCTGGGTGATCAATTGCTGCGAGGAATTGATGAAGCCGAACAAGGCCCCGAACACCAGCGCACTGCCGAATACATAGCCAACCACGCTCGGCATCGCGAGCGCACTGGTCATATTGACCGCAATCGTGCGCGGACGGATCGGCTGGCGGTTTTCCGGGGCAAGGCTTTCAGGCAGGCGAAAATACACCCAGCCCGACATGCCCACGCCCGCCGCCGCCATCACACCAAAGATCGCGCGCCAATCGGCAACCATCAGGATCACTTCGCCGATCGACGGCGCAATGGCGGGCACCATCAGGAAGATGACGAAGATCACGCTCATCATCCGGGCCATCTTGTCACCGCCCACGCGGTCACGGATGATCGCGGGCGGCAGGGCGATGATCCCGGCGGCGAAGAACCCCTGCGCCGCGCGCACGCCGATCAGCGCATCGTAAGTCGGCGCCATCGCACTGGCGAGCGAGAGCACGATATAGACCGCAATCGCCCCCAGCAGGATCGGTCGCCGCCCGAAGCGGTCAGCCAGCGCGCCCGG
This sequence comes from Alphaproteobacteria bacterium, assembly GCA_018830415.1. Classification (GTDB taxonomy): domain Bacteria; phylum Pseudomonadota; class Alphaproteobacteria; order Sphingomonadales; family Sphingomonadaceae; genus Erythrobacter. Next base: position 4,651 of record JAHJSJ010000263.1, read on the forward strand.
CACCAGCGCGCCCATCCCGGCGGTGAGCAGATACACCCCGATCACGAATTGCCGATCGTTGCCAGCAACCGCAAGGTCAGCCGCCAGCGCATCCAGTGCGGGCAGGATCGCATCGATGCCGAAGGCGTTGAGCGCCATCAGCATCGCCATCATCCACAACAGCTCGCGTTCACCCAAGGGCTTATGACGCGCCGTGCGGGCGGGGGTGGAAGGGGCGGACGACGTGGCCATGCGGTGGCCTTTGCCAAGAGGTTTGCCCGAAGGCCACAGTTCTTTTCGCATATGCACAAAATGCTGTGCGGGGTAAAAATTCCAGCAACAGTTCCTTCGCGGCGATGAAGGTTCTATTCCGGGTTGATGGAAAGTGATCCGCCTGCACCCCAAGGCGGCGCAGATGCGCCCGATGATCAGCCGGGCCTGCGCAAGATCATCCATGTCGATATGGACGCCTTCTTCGCGAGCGTTGAACAGCGCGACAATTCGGAATTGCAGGGCAAGCCCGTCGCAGTTGGCGGGGCGGGTGGACGCGGGGTGGTGGCGGCTGCCAGTTATGAAGCGCGAAAGTTCGGGGTGAGGAGCGCGATGCCGTCTGTCACCGCGCAGCGCCTGTGCCCCGATCTCATTTTCGTGCGCCCGCGCTTTGATGCTTACAAGGAAGCCAGCCGCCAGATCCGCCGGGTGTTTGAACATTACACAGCCATAATCGAGCCGCTGAGCCTGGATGAAGCCTATCTCGACGTCACCGACGATCGATTGGGCATCGGCAGCGCCACCCGCATCGCCATGCTGATCCGGCAAGAAATCCGCGCCAAGACGCGGCTGACCGCCAGCGCGGGGGTGAGCTACAACAAGTTCCTCGCCAAAATCGCCAGCGATCAGAACAAACCCGATGGCCTATGCGTGATCCGTCCGGGCGAAGGCGCAGGCTTTGTGGCGGGCTTGCCGATCCGGCGGTTCCACGGGGTCGGGCCAAAGGCGGAGCAAAAGATGCAGGTGCTCGGCATTGCCACCGGGGCCGATCTCGCGGGCAAGGACATTGGGTTTTTGCGGACGCATTTTGGCAGCATGGCCGATTACCTCTACCGCGCCGCACGCGGCGTCGACCTGCGCGGCGTTGCTGCAAACCAGGTGCGCAAATCGGTCGGCGGAGAGCGGACGTTCAGCGAGGATATCGGCAGCGGCGCGGCTTTGCGCGAAACGCTGGAGAATATCATCGCCATCGTGTGGGAGCGCATCGAGGCATCGCAAGCGCGCGGACGCACCGTCACGCTCAAACTCAAATTCAGCGATTTTCGCACCATGACCCGCGCTGCGTCCGTGCCGCATTGGGTTTCCGGCCGGGAGGAGTTTGCCGCCCTCGCCCGCGGTCTGCTGGCGGCGGAATTGCCACTGCCTCAGCCGATCCGGCTGATGGGGCTGACCTTGGGGAACCTTGAAGGAGCAGAGGAAAGCAAAGCGCCGCGCGACGAAGCGCAATTGTCGCTGCTTTAGGATCAGGGCCTAGCTGCGTTCCCCGATCCCCCGCGCGCGCCACGCCTCGATCCGGGCGCGGGTAATGCGGCCCAGCGGTTCGGGCAGCGAATGCGACGGGAAGAACCGCGCCTCGATAATCTCGCGGCGGTCGGGTTTGGGCCGCTGATCACAGGTCGCGGCAAACAGGTGCGCGGTGTGCGGCGCGCCCGAAATGACCTCCTCGATCACCCCGATGGCTTCAATCCGGGCCAGCGCGATGCCGATTTCCTCGCGCACCTCGCGGTGCGCTGCGGCAAGCGGGTCTTCTCCTGACTTGAGCCCCCCACCGGGCAGCCCCCACACTTCCGGGCCATAGGAATGTTTGAGCAGCAGCACATCACCGTTCAGATTGGTGATGATGACGCTGACCCCCGCAATCGGCTCCTTGCGCAAACGCCGCCAATAATGCCTGACAAGGTGCGCCAGTGGCAGCAGCGCGCGGTGCAGCGGAGCGGGAAGGACATGGGGCATCATGCAAACACAGTAATTGGAATGTCGCCGCGTTCCTGCGCGCCGCGCAGCAGCCGGGCGATCGGCAAATCATGCTCGCCGCGCAGCGCCGCGTCAAACACCGCGCGCTTATCCGCCGCCCCGCCAAGCGTGAACACAATAGCGTCGGTATCCAGCAACGCGGGCATGGTCAGCGTGATCCGGTCAAACGGCGCATTTGCGGGCAACGGGTCAGGCGTCAGGCGGCGAATGGCCAGCGGATCATCAAGCTGCGGGTTGGTGTTGGGGAACAGCGAGGCGATGTGACCATCCGCCCCCATGCCCAGCCATGTCAGCGCGAAATGCGGCGGCACGGCATCCTCAGCCAAGGCGGCGATGTGTGCACCGGCGGGTTCGATCAGCGCGCGGATCTTACCGGTGTTCGATGCTTCGTGACCCTCCGGCACAATCCGGTCGTCATTCGGCCAGACCGACAGCCCCTCCCAATCGATGCTGTCCACATGGCGCGCAATCAGGTCAGAGAGGATCGGAAACGGGGTCGACCCGCCGGGAATCGTGATCGCGGGCGATGATCCTGTGGCGCCAAGATAGCGCGCCAGCCATTCGGCAATCGCGCGCGTATCGGCATTAGCGATGATGGTGATGTTGGGCATGGGCCTGCATATAGCAAAAGGGCTGCTCCCGGATAACCGGAAACAGCCCGCTTGTAGCAATCGGCCGCGATTACGCCAGCAACGACTTCAGGAACCACACCCGCTGTTCGGCCATATCGGTCCAACCGTCGAGCAGTCCCTCAGTCGCATTATCGCCCGCCTGTTCAGCCAGCGGCTTCATCGCTTTGATCCGATCCGTGAGCGCGGCGTTGTCGCTGTGCAACTCCGCGATCATATCCTCGGCTGACAGAGCGGTATTGTCCTGATCCTTGATCTTGGTGTGCTGCGTCATTGCACCCAGTGATGTCAGCGTATCGGCATCAAGTTTGCGCACGCGTTCGGCAATCAGATCGATCTGATCGCGGATTTCCAGCGCCTGTTCATCGAACAACAGATGCAGGTCGCGGAAACGCGGGCCTTTGACATGCCAATGGAAATGCTTGGTCTTGATGAAAAGCGCGAAGTGATCAGCCAGCAGCCCGTTAAGTTCGGCAATCAAGGCGGCCTTCGAATTGGTTGCGGGTTCCGTCATGCAATTCTCCGTCATTTGTGTGCGTGCAGCGACAGGCTGCTGATGCTGAACCCAATATAGTGTTTGCACGGGTATTTGGTTAGAGGAGATTGTAATTCGCAATAATCGCATAAAGCGATCACAATGGCACGAAACGAGCGTTCAAACCGATCAATAGCGCCGCAACAATCAGGCCAGCGGCCAGCCCCAACCGTAACGGGCGCAGCGGCCAGCGCGCCAGCCCAGCCGTCCCCACGCCCCAGCCCAGCGCCACCGCCGCCGCCCCGCCCAGCGCGCCGCCCAACCCGGTGGCGGCAGGCAGATTGGCCCACGCCGCCAGCGCAAACACTACGAAGCGCGCACCATCCCCAATCTGGCGCGCCAGCAGCACGATAGCGATGGCGCCGAGCGAACGGGTGGGTTCTTGCGGCGGCTTCATCCGCACCGGCCAGGCGAGTTCCAGCGCGGCCAGACCCAGCGCAAAGGCAACCAGCATCTGCGCGGCGCGGTGCGGCAGCAACGCGGCAAACTCTGCGCCGATCCACGCCATCACCGCCGCGCTGATCGTCGCCGTCATGACGCCAATTACCAGCAAGGGCGCACTGCGCTCCAACGCATCGGCCAGTTGCGCAACCAACCATTGATCGCGCCCGCCCAGCGCCAGCGCGAACACCAGCAGCAGCGCGAGCAGAAAGCCGTCCATTGCCTAAGGCCCGTTCCCTAAGCCGCCCAAGGCCCCGTAATTGCCAGCGTGGCGGTGGGGGCATAGGCGTTGACGAACAGCCACTTGCCATCGGGTGAGAAGCAAGCGCCCGCCGGTTCGGTCTGGATGCGCAGCCGCGCAAATTCATAGGCGCGACCCTGCGGCGTCACCCCGCGCAGGTGATTGTCGACCTCATCAGTATATTGATCTTCGCACACGATCAGGTGGCCATTGGGGGCAACCGTCAGATTGTCGCCAAAATTGAACTGATCGGTGCTTTCGCTTTCGAAGAACAGTTCAACCCTATCGGGTGCGCCCGCCAGCCCCGGTGTCAGTTTGAAGATCTGGCCCAATTCCTTGGCGCCGCCGCTGGTGGCGCAGGCGAACACTTCGCCCGTGCCCATATGCAGCCCTTCGCCGCGCGCGATCAGCGCTGCGCCCTTGGCCGCCGCGCGCTGGCGCAAGTCGTCATTGGGGGCTTCCACGTCGTCGAGATCGACCCAGCTTACCCGCATCGGCTGACCCACCACCATCGTGGGCGCGTTGCCAAAACTTGACCAGTTGCGCGTATCGGCCAGCCCGTCGATCACCATCGCCTGCAACCGTCCGCCT
>JAHJSJ010000264.1 GCA_018830415.1 Alphaproteobacteria bacterium
CTGCCCCCCGAACGTGCCGGTAAGATCGCGGGACTTGACCTGCGGGGCCAAGGTCGCGGGCGGCGCAGCGGGCTTGGCCGCCTCAGATTTGGTGGCAGGCGCATCCTGCGCAGCGGCGGGCAAGGCAACGGCAGCGAGCGTAAGCGCGGCGAGGCGCAAGGGAAGCGAATGTTTCATGGCCGCAAGGAGTGGCAGGCTTGGCCGCGCGGTTCAAGTGCGCATCACGCCTTCCCGCCCATCCACTTCCGCTGCACCTTCCCATACCGCGTTTTCCGCGTCCCCGGCTTGCCCTCGTTGCTCCGCCCCACAATTGGCGCGCGCTTCTGGCCGTCCGGGATGCCGAGTTCATCCGCCTCCAGCCGCCGGATTTCATCGCGCAGCCTGCCCGCTTCCTCGAACTCAAGGTTCGCCGCCGCGTCGCGCATGCGCTTTTCGAGGTCTTCGATGTAGCTGCGCAGGTTGTGGCCGACCAGATTGTTGCGCTCTGGGTCGCCGGTATCCACCAGCACGCTATCCTGCGCCGCGGAATGCGCGACGATGTCGTGGATGTTGCGCTTGATCGTGGTCGGCGTGATGCCGTGTTCGGCGTTGTAGGCCTCCTGCTTCGAGCGCCTCCGGTCAGTTTCGGCCAGCGCCCGCTCCATGCTGCCGGTCACCCGGTCGGCGTAGAGGATCACCCGGCCATCGACATTGCGCGCCGCCCGCCCGATCGTTTGGATCAGCGATGTTTCGCTGCGCAAAAACCCTTCCTTGTCCGCATCCAGGATCGCCACCAGCCCGCATTCGGGGATGTCGAGCCCTTCGCGCAGTAGGTTGATCCCGATCAGCACGTCATAGACGCCGAGCCTGAGGTCACGGATCAACTCAATGCGTTCGAGCGTTTCCACGTCAGAGTGCATATAGCGCACCCGCACGCCCGCCTCGTGCATGAATTCGGTGAGGTCTTCGGCCATCCGCTTGGTCAGGGTCGTCACCAGCGTTCGATAACCCTTGGCCGCGGTGGCTTTGCATTCGACGATGCAGTCCTGCACCTGATCTTCGACCGGGCGGATTTCCACCGGCGGGTCGATCAACCCGGTCGGTCGGATCACCTGTTCGGCGAACACCCCGCCAGTCTGCTCCATTTCCCAACGCCCCGGCGTGGCGGAGACTGCAAAGGTCTGCGGGCGCATCGCGTCCCACTCGTTGAAGCGCAAGGGGCGGTTGTCGATGCAGGACGGCAGGCGGAAGCCGTATTCGGCCAGCGTCAGCTTGCGGCGGTGATCGCCCTTCGCCATCGCGCCGATCTGCGGCACGGTCTGGTGACTTTCATCGACGAACAGCAGCGCGTTTTCGGGCAGGTATTCGAACAAGGTCGGCGGGGGTTCGCCCGGCAGCCTGCCGGTGAGAAAGCGCGAATAATTCTCGATCCCCGCGCAGCTTCCCGTCGCCGCGATCATCTCAAGGTCGAAATGGGTGCGCTGTTCGAGCCGCTGGCGTTCGAGCAGCTTGCCCTCGGCTTCCAGTTCCTTGAGCCGTTCCTGAAGTTCAAAACGGATTGCATCCGCCGCCTGCTTCATCGTCGGCCCCGGCGTGACATAGTGCGAATTGGCATAGACCCGCACCTTCTCAAGGCTTGCGCCCTTGCTGCCGGTCAGCGGGTCAAACTCGGCAATATCCTCGATCTCGTCGCCAAAGAAACTGACGCGCCAGGCCATGTCTTCATAATGCGAAGGGAAGACTTCGAGATTGTCACCGCGCACCCGGAACGTGCCGCGCGTGAAGGCGGCATCGTTGCGCTTGTATTGCAGCGCGACGAGCTTGCGGATCAATTCGCGCTGATCGACCGTTTCGCCCGCCTTGATGTCGAAAATCATCGCTGAGTAAGTCTCGACCGAGCCAATCCCGTAGAGGCACGATACCGAGGCAACGATGATCACGTCATCGCGTTCGAGCAAGGATCGCGTGGCCGAATGGCGCATCCGGTCGATCGCTTCGTTTACGCTGGATTCCTTCTCGATATAGGTGTCAGACCGGGGCACGTAGGCTTCAGGCTGGTAATAATCGTAGTAGGAAACGAAATATTCGACCGCGTTTTCGGGAAAGAAGCTCTTGAATTCGCCATAAAGCTGCGCGGCGAGGATCTTGTTGGGCGCAAGGATCAATGCGGGGCGTTGCAGCGTTTCGATCACCTTGGCCATGGTGAAGGTCTTGCCGCTGCCGGTCACGCCGAGCAGCACCTGCGTTTTTTCGCCCGCCAGCGCGCTTTGCGTGAGTTCGGCAATCGCGGTCGGCTGATCGCCTGCAGGTTCGTATTCGGAGACCAGTTTGAACGCGATGCCGCCCATCGATTTGTCGGGGCGGGCGGGGCGGTGGGGGGTGAAGTCCGCGCCCGTATCGGGCTCGTCCAACCCCCTGCGGATCACGAGTTCGGCCATGTATCGCCATATGCGGCGTCGCGCCGCGGTTGTGAAGGGCCGCGAAGCGAACGAGGTTATGCCGCAGTGACACGACACTGAAATGTGTCGGAATTGTTACGCGTGTTACAATTAATTGAACATTCATACCCAATCTGGCTTGAAGCAGGTAATGACCACGATGCGCTTCAACCTCCAGCTTCCCAGCTTGCCCGCACCATTGAGCGCGGCCGGGGCTGGTGCGCGGCAGGCCTATGCGGCCAGCGCCTTTGCACGGCGCGTGGCGCTGGCGCGTGAAGTCATCCCTGAAGAACACGAAGCGGGCAAGCCCCGGCTGGTGCGGATGCTGGCAGAGGCTGACATCCTGCTCGAACCGCTGCGCCGCCCCCGCCGCACACTGGAAATCGCGCCCAGCGCCAACCCGCAGACGGCGATGATTCTGCCCGGTTTCGGCACGCGTCCGGGGCGGATGCGCTATCTCGCGCGGCAGCTTGAGGCGGCAGGCCATATCGCCAAACGCTGGGGGCAGGGCCGCAACTGGGGGCCGGATCAACAGCGATTTGAATTGTTGGAGGCGCGGCTGCTCGATCTGCACGCGCGCCACGGGCGCAAGGTGGTGCTGATCGGCTGGAGCCTTGGCGGGCTTTATGCGCGTGAACTGGCCAAGCGTCAGCCGCAAGCGGTGGCCAAGGTCATCACCATGGGATCGCCGTTTTCGGGCAATCCGCGCGCCAATAATGTCTGGCGCGCCTATCAGTTCATCACCGGCCATTCGGTCGATGCCCCGCCGATCGAGGCTGATCTGGCGGTCAAGCCTCCGGTGGAAACGGTCGCTTTGTGGAGCGCCAATGACGGCGCGATTGCTCCGCGCTGCGCTGCGGGCCGACCGGGCGAGCGCGACCGTGCGATTGCGGTGCGCTGCACCCACATGGGCTTTACCTATGAACCGCAGGTAATCCATGCCGTGCTGAGCGAGCTTGAGATTACCCGCTAAGCCGCGCTGGCGCAGCAAAGTTGCAGGTGTTCACGCAACCGCTTTCCTTTTGTGAAACCGCGGTTACATTGCTGCAGTGCACATATTTGCGCACACACGGCGAACTAGCGGGGGTCAATGCACGCAAGCAGCGGCAATTTTGACGAGATGTTCGATGGCGGCGGCCATACAAGGCCGGCCTATGCCGAATACTGTCGCTGGTATGATGAGCAGCCGGACGAATTCCTGCGCCGCAAGAACCGCGAAGCGGATGACGCCTTTCGCCGCACCGGGATCACCTTCAATGTCTATGGCGAGAACGAGGCGGAAGAACGCCTGATCCCGTTCGACATGGTGCCGCGCATCATCACTGCGGCCGAATGGCGCAAACTGTCACGCGGGATCGAACAGCGGGTGCGCGCGCTCAATTCGTTTCTGTACGATCTCTACCACCGGCAGGAAATCGTGCGCGCGGGCCGCCTGCCTGAACGTCTGCTGCGCGGCAATGATGCGTGGCTGGCGAACATGGTCGGCTTCACCCCGCCGGGCGGGATTTATACCCACATCGTCGGCATCGATCTGGTGCGCACCGGGCCGGATGAATTTTTCGTCCTCGAAGACAACGCGCGCACGCCTTCGGGCGTGTCCTATATGCTCGAAAACCGCGAAACGATGATGGGGATGTTCCCCGATCTGTTCAGCCGGATCGCGGTGGAAAGCGTGTCGAACTATCCGCGCCGCCTCGCGCGCAGTCTGGCCGCCTGCGCGCCGCCCGCCTTTGCCGGGGGTAAACCCACGGTCGCGGTGCTGACGCCGGGGATTTATAACTCAGCCTATTTCGAACACGCCTTTCTGGCCGATCAGATGGGGGCCGAACTGGTCGAAGGCAGCGACCTGCGGGTGGTCGGGGGCAGGGTGCAGATGCGCACCACGCTGGGATACAAGCCGATCGACGTGCTCTACCGCCGGGTCGATGATGATTACCTTGATCCGCTGACCTTCAATCCCGATTCTGCGCTGGGCGTGCCGGGGATCATGGATGTGTACCGTGCGGGCGGGATCACCATCGCCAATGCGCCGGGGACGGGCGTGGCCGATGACAAGGCGATTTACAGCTTCATGCCCGAAATCGTCGAATTCTATACTGGCGAAAAGCCGCTGCTGCCCAATGTCCAGACCTGGCGCTGCGCCGATAAGGATGCGCTTGCCTATGTGCTCGACAACCTTGCCGAACTGGTGGTGAAAGAGGTGCACGGATCGGGCGGATACGGGATGCTGATCGGGCCGACATCATCGAAGCGTGAAATCGCCGCCTTCCGTGAAAAGCTGATCGCGCGGCCCGATAACTACATCGCGCAGCCGACATTGGCGCTGTCGACCTGCCCGATTTACACAGCCAAGGGCCTGTCCCCGCGCCATCTTGATCTGCGCCCCTTCGTGCTGGTTTCGCCCGAAGGGATCGACATTACGCCCGGCGGGCTGACGCGGGTGGCGTTGAAAAAGGGTTCGCTGGTGGTCAATTCCTCGCAAGGGGGCGGCACCAAGGATACCTGGGTGCTGAAGGACTGACATGGAGGACAACCCCGCCCCATGCTAGGCCGCACCGCCAACAGCCTGTTCTGGATGTTCCGCTATCTTGAGCGGGCAGAGAACACCGCGCGCCTGCTCGACGCCGCATTGCGCATGGCGCTGACCCGCGATCTGGCCACGGCTGAGGCGGAATGGCGATCGGTGATCGCGACGCTCGGCCTGCAAGCGGCCTATGAGGCAGTGCATGATGGCTATGACGGGTTGCAAGTGTGGAACTTCGTGCTGCGCGGCGCCTCAAACCCCGGCAATATCCGTGCAATGTTCGGCGCGGTGCGCAGCAATGCGCGCACGGCCCGCACCAATATTTCTTCCGATGTCTGGGAAGCGGTCAATGATAACTGGATGAAGCTCGATGCCATGCTCGCCCGCCCGGTCGGGCAGACCGCTGTGGGCGAGGTGCTGGGCGCCATCCGGCGCGCTGGCACGCAGGTGCACGGCGCGTTCGAAGGTTCGATCCTGCGCGACGAAGGCTATCATTTTGCGCGCGCGGGCACCTTCATCGAACGCGCAGACAGCACCGCGCGCATTCTCGACATGAAGTATTTCCTGCTGTTGCCATCGCTGTCTTACGTGGGTTCCAGCCTCGATACCGGGCAGTGGGAACAGGTGCTGCGATCGGTCGCGGGCGCGCGCGTCTATAGCTGGCTCAACGCCGGACAGATCGAAGCGCGCGGGATTGTCGAATTTGTGGTACTGGATGATCGCTTCCCGCGCAGCCTTGCGTTTTGCCGCAATGCGCTGCGCGAAACCTTGGCCGCGCTGGCGCGGATGCATGGGGCAGACGGGCAGTGCAATGCCTTGATGCGCGATGCCGATACCCGCATCAGCCACCTCAGCGTCGATCAGATCTTCGAGGCTGGGTTGCACGAATTTCTGATCGATTTCCTCGCCCGCAACGCCGCCATCGCGCACGCGATTGCGCAGGATTACCGGTTCCACGCATGAGCAGCATGACCCTTTCGATCCGGCACACCACGC
>JAHJSJ010000002.1 GCA_018830415.1 Alphaproteobacteria bacterium
CATCGAGCGCCAGCATATCGGCCACCTCGTCCAGCGTCTCGAACGGATCGCGGCCTTCGCGATCGACCTTGTTGACGAAGGTGATGATCGGCACCGAACGAAGGCGGCACACCTCGAACAGTTTGCGGGTCTGCGGTTCGATCCCCTTGGCCGCGTCGATCACCATCACGGCGGAATCCACGGCGGTCAGCGTGCGGTAGGTATCTTCCGAGAAATCCTCGTGCCCCGGCGTGTCGAGCAGGTTGAAGACGATCCCGTCACGCTCGAACGTCATCACCGATGACGTGACCGAAATCCCGCGCTGCTGTTCGATCTTCATCCAGTCCGACCGCGCCCGCCGCGCAGCCCCGCGCGCCTTGACCTCACCCGCCAGGTGGATCGCGCCGCCTTGCAGCAGCAGCTTTTCGGTGAGCGTGGTTTTCCCCGCGTCAGGGTGCGAGATGATCGCGAAGGTGCGGCGATTGCTTGTCATCGCGGATCGCGTGCGACGCGGAAGCCCGCGAAGTCCTGATTGACCGGCATCAGTTCCAGCCGGTTGATGTTGAGATGCGGCGGCAGGCTGGCGATCCAGACAATCGTGTCGGCAATGTCCTGTCCGGTCATCGGGTTCGCGCCGCGATACAGGTCATCCGAGGCCTCCTGGCTGCCGGTGCGCACCACGGTGAATTCGGTCTCGACCATGCCCGGCTCGATGCTCGTCACCCGTACGCCGGTGCCGTGCAGATCGGCGCGCAGGGCGAGCGTGAAGTGGTTCACGAACGCCTTTGAACCGGCATAGACATTGCCGCCCGGATAGACATAGTTCCCGGCGACCGAACCGATCGCGATGATCGCACCCTTGCGCGCGATCAGACCGGGCAGCAGCTTGCGAGTCAGCACCACCATGGCGGTGATGTTGGTGTCGATCATCGTCTGCCAATCAATCAGATCGGCATTTTGCGCGGGCGAAAGGCCTTGGGCCAGCCCCGCGTTGTTCACCAGCAGATCGATATCGCGGAACCCCTCGGGCAGCGCCGCCAGAGCAGCATCCAATGCCGCGGTGTCGCGCACATCGAAGCACGCCGTGTGAACTTTGCCCGCGCCCAGCTCCGCGACCAGCGCATCCAGCCGCTCCTGCCGCCGACCGGTGGCAACGCAGCGCCAGCCGTCCGCGACGAGACGGCGCACGGTGGCGAGGCCGATGCCGGCGGTGGCGCCTGTAACAAAGGCGGTTTTCATCCGCGCAACTCCCCGCCCTGTTTGGCCGCAGCGGCGACGATTTTCTCTGCGATGGTTTTGAGGTCGGAATCCTTGAAGCTGGCCTCCCCCGGCTGGAGCGTCACTTCGAGCGCGAGCGACTTGTAGCCCTCCGGCACACCCTGCCCGGCGAACACGTCGAACACCCGCACGGCTGTGATTGCCGCCTTGTCCGCGCCCTGCACGCCGCGCACGAGATCGCCTGCGGCCAACGCCTCAGGCACCAGAAAAGCAAAATCGCGCGTCACTGCCTGCAAGGCGGGCGGGGTGAAGCCGGGTCGGGCGAAGGCCGCGTTTTTCCGCGCCGGGATCGCGTCAAGGAACAGTTCCACCGCGGCAATCGGCCCATCAACGTCAAACACCTTCAGGGTTGCCGGATGCACCATCCCGAAGCGCGCCAGCACAGTCTTGGGGCCAAGCCGCAGTGTGCCCGATTGGCCGGGATGGAACTGCGCGCCAGCCTCTCCCATGACCATCAGGTTGCCGACGGGTGCGCCTGCCGCTTCGAGCAGTTCCAGTGCCAGCGCCTTGGCATCATAGGCGTCGAACGTCTTGGCCTTGCCCGTCTGCCAGCCGCGCTGCGTTTTCTCGCCCGCCAGCACGATGCCGAGCGTGGGCCTTTCATCGCTGAGGCCAGCCTGCCCGCGGAAATAGCGCCGCCCGATTTCGAACAGCCGCGAGCCGCTTGCGCCGCGATCCGCGTTGCGCTTGGCCGCCATCAGCAGGCCGGGCAGTAACGACGGGCGCATCGCCTTGAGGTCCTCGCTGATCGGATTGGCGAGCAGCCACAGCGCCTGATCGTCAGCCGCGAAATGCTCCGCCGCCCATTCGGGCAGGAAGCTCCACGTCACCGCCTCGTTCAGCCCGCTCGCAGCCGTCGCCCGGCGCAGCCCGCGTTCCTGCTTCTGCTGCGGGGTCGCGGTCGGCCTTGCCACCCCTTCGACCCTTGGCAGCGCCACGCTTGCCACCTTGTCGAGCCCGTATATGCGCACCACTTCCTCGACCAGATCGGCCGCACCTTCGATGTCGTGGCGGCGCAGCGGGCAGCTGACCTGCCACCCATCGCCCACGCTGAAACCGAGGCTTTCGAGGATGCGCTTCTGCTCGCTCTCAGCCACGTCCAACCCGCCAAGCCGCAGCGTCAGGCCGGGATCGAAGGCAATCACCTTGGCGTTGCTGGGCGGCGAACCGGCGCGCACCGTTTCGGTTGGCGTGCCGCCGGCCAATTCCACAATCAGCCCGGTCAGCAGATCAAGCCCGTCGTCCAGAAAATCCGGGTCCACCCCGCGCTCAAACCGGATACGCGCGTCAGATGCCAGTCCCAGCTTGCGCCCCGTCGCCCCGATGCGTACCGGGTCGAAATAAGCGATTTCGAGCAGCACGTCAGTGGTCGTTTCCGATACACCCGAATCCTCACCGCCCATGATCCCGGCGACATCGTGGACTTGGGCGTCGTCGGCGATCACCACCATGCTGTCATCGAGCGTGTAGGTTTTCTCGTTGAGCGCCAGCACCTGTTCGCCCGCGCGGGCACGCCGCGCCACCACCGCGCCCGAAAGCTTGGCAAGATCGTAGATATGCGCCGGACGGCCAAAGCCGAGCATCAGGTAGTTGGTCAGATCAACCAGCAGCGAAATCGGGCGTTGGCCCGCGCTCTTCAGGCGCGCCTGCAACCAATCGGGCGAGGTGCCGTTGGTGACGCCGGTGATGACGCGGCCATAGAACGCCGGGCAGCCTTCCGGATCGTCAGTGCGGATTTCCACCGGGCAATCGCCGCGCTCGGCAAACGCGGGGATCGCAATCGGCTTCAGCGTCCCCAGCCCCTTCGCCGCAAGATCGCGGGCGATGCCATACACGCCCATGCAATCGGGCCGGTTGGGCGTCACCGCGACCTCGATCACCGGGGACGCACCATGGTAATCCGCGAAACGCGCCCCCACCGGCGCGTCGTCCGGCAATTCGATAATCCCGTCGTGGTCCTCGCCCAGTTCCAGTTCGCGGACCGAGCACATCATGCCGTTGGATTCGACCCCGCGGATCGCGCTCTTTCGCAGCACCATGCCATTGGCCGGAACCACCGCGCCGGGCAGGCCGAGCACGCCCTTCATCCCCGCGCGCGCATTGGGCGCGCCGCACACGACTTGCAGCGGCTCACCGTCGCCCGTGTCGACGGTGAGCACCTGAAGCTTGTCGGCATCGGGGTGCCGCGCGGCGGTCAGGACGTGGGCAATGCGGAAACCAGCGAGCCTCGTAGCCGGGTCTTCGACGCCTTCAACCTCAAGCCCGATGGCGTTCAGCGCATCGCAGATTTCGCCTACGGTGGCGGTCGTCTCAAGGTGATCCTTGAGCCAGGTCAGCGCGAACTTCATGTCCGTGCTCCCACACCGGCAGACAGCGTCGGCTGATCGAACGGCGAGAAGCCGTAATGCGCCAGCCAGCGCGGATCGCCGTCAAAAAAGGCGCGAAGGTCGTTCATCCCGTATTTGAGCTGGGCGAGGCGGTCGACCCCGGTGCCGAAGGCAAAGCCTTGCCATTCGTCGGGATCGAGCCCGGCGGCGGCGATCACCCGGCGGTTGACCATGCCGCTGCCAAGCACCTCCATCCACGCATGGCCCGGCTCGTCGCCCGACCCGCCGACGATCCGACGCCCGCCTTCCATCGCATAGCCGACGTCGATTTCGACGCTCGGCTCGGTGAAGGGGAAGTAGGAGGGGCGCAGCCGCAGGACGATATCCTCGCGCTCGAAGAAGGCCTTGAGGAAGGTCTCCAGCGTCCACTTGAGGTGGCCGAGGTGAATGTCCTTGTCGATCACCAGACCTTCGATCTGGTGGAACATGGGCGTATGGGTGGCGTCGCTGTCCGAGCGGTAGACCCGGCCCGGGGCGATAATGCGCAGCGGCGCGCCGTGTTCCTGCATCGCCCGAATCTGCACTGGCGAGGTGTGGGTGCGCAGCAGCACCTCCCGTCCCTCGGCAGTCTTGTCGGGGAAGTAGAACGTGTCGTGCATCGCCCGCGCGGGATGCGTCTCATCCATGTTGAGCGCGGTGAAATTGTGCCAGTCGTCCTCGATCTCCGGCCCGGTCGCCACGGCGAAGCCCAGATCGGCGAAGATTTCCGCAAGCTCGTCCATCACCTGGCTCACCGGATGCACCGAACCCTTGGGCGCTGCATGCGCGGGCAGGGTCAGGTCGAGCGTCTCACGCGCCAGCCGGGCTTCGAGTTCCGCAGTCTCCAGCGCCGCCTTGCGCGCATCCAGCGCCGCAGCAATTTCCGCCCGCGCAGTCTGGATCGCAGGCGCAGCCACAGCGCGCTCTTCCGGACTCATCCCGCCCAGCGTCTTGAGCGCAAGGCTGACCCAGCCCTTTTTGCCCAGCGCATCGAGCCGCTGCGCCTCAAGCGCCTCAAGACTGGTCGCGGTGGCAATCGCGGCTAGCGCGGCCTGTGTTTGCGAAGTGATGTCGGTCATGGCCTCAGGTGTTCTGCACGCGGGATATCGCGGGCCGTCCGCTAGCGGCAATTGACGCGTTTTGCAAAGCGCCTGTCGCTGGAGTGATCGAATCAGCCCGGTGTGTCGAGCGTCTGCACCGCGCTGCCCCACACCCGCGCGCGGGCTTCCATGAACGATGTCAGGATCGGATGATCCAGCGCGGCATATTCGCTTGGGTTCATGGTCATGAACTCGCGGAACTCACGGGTGAATTGCGCCTGATCGTGATAATGCGCGTCCATCGCTTCGGTCCAGCGGCTGCCGCGCTGGAGCATGAAGGTGGTGAGACTGCGCATGAAGCGCTGGCGGCGCATCAGCAGCTTGGGCGAGAAGCCGAAATAGCGCGCGCACATCCGCTCCAGCGTGCGGATACTCATGGCGCAGGCATCGGCCAGATCATGCACCGAGGCAAAATCGCCGTTCACCAACTCGTTGTGGACGCGGCGGATGCGAACATCGTCGCGGGTGGGCCGCATCGCTCTGGTCATGGCGGCGGTAATCGCCGCAAGCTGTTCCTCGGGATCGATTTCGGGATTGCACAGCGTGTCTGCAAGACCTGCAAAATGGCTGAAGGCCGGGTGCTGCGCGCCGTCGCAGACCATGTTGGCACAGCTGGCCGCATCGGCGCTGAAAAACCGCGCCCAGCCGAGCGGGAGAATGCCCACGCCCCACATCTGCATCGGCGGTATCGTAAACTGGCAGGCAAGCGAACTCGGCCCGGTGCCGATAAAATGCGCTCCGCTAATGCGCGTTGTGCCGATGGCCGCATCGGGCGCACCGCCGCAAAAGAACCTCAGATTGGCCCACTCCGGCTGGAGGTGATCATGGAGGCGGTCGCCGCCCTCGTCGATTTCGAGCGTCGCGCGGTAAAAGGTTGTGAAACAGCCTTCGAACTGCGGCGGCGGTTCATGGAACTCGGCCTTCAGCCGATAGCCAGTCGGCGGCGCAAAGCCGCGTTCAGCACCCGTGTGCAAATATTCCCCCATGGCTTGCAAATGGCGTCTCTGGCGCGATTCTACAAGATTGATGACAGTTTTATACAAATTGCGGACAGCACAAAAAAGGCGGACTCCCGCTGGAGCCCGCCTTGATGTCTTTCGCCGTGGTGAACCGCTTATGCGGGCAGCGCGGCCTTCGCCTGCTGGATCACGGCCTTGAAGGCACCGCCTTCGTTCATGGCAAGATCCGCCATCGCCTTGCGGTCAAGCTCGATCCCGGCCAGCTTGATGCCGTGCATGAACTGCGAATAGGTCAGGCCTTCCATGCGGACAGCCGCATTGATGCGCTGGATCCACAGCCCGCGGAATGTCCGCTTTTTGATCTTGCGGTCACGGTAGGCATATTGCCCAGCCTTTTCGACCGCCTGACGGGCGATGCGGATAGTGTTCTTGCGGCGACCGCGATAGCCCTTGGCCTGGTCGAGAATCCGCTTGTGCTTGGCGCGGGTGGTAACACCGCGTTTGATGCGAGACATATCAGTATATCCTTATCTTGAAGACGCGCTGGCCATCAGGCCTGCTGCATCAATCCAGCCCGTAGGGCGCCCATTTCTTGATCGTCGGCGTGTCGTGCGACGACAGTACCGATGTCCCGCGATTCTGGCGGATATACTTCGCATTGTGGCTGATCAGACGGTGACGCTTGCCAGCGACGCCGTGCTTGACCTTGCCGGTGGCGGTGATTTTGAAGCGTTTCTTCACACCGCTCTTGGTCTTCAGCTTGGGCATTTTCATCTCCTGTAAGAGACACGTCGGAACCGGCCATGGCAGCCCTTGTCGCCAGGCTGGCTGATTGATTCGTGTCAGTGAAGTGCGCGCGGATAGGCGGGAAGGGGTGGAAAGGCAAGGGTGTTGAGGCAGAATCAAACCCGTCCTTGAAGCCGCGCATATATTCCACACCGAACTCGACGCAGCTTTTGCCAATCGCGCGTGGATGCCAGCGTTGTAACCTATTGCCGGTTTATAACGAACGTTCCAGTTAACCAGCAGCTACCCCCCCAACCCCTGCTGCTGGTCGGGGCCGCGCCGCTTACAAGATCGCAAGATCGGGCGGCGCGGCACCATTATTGTTCGGCATGAAAGCGCTCAGCGAATTGTCGGACGCGGCGCTGTCGTAGCGGGCACCGGATCAGCGACCGGAGCAACATTTCGCCACCGTGATGAGCGCACAGGGTCACATGACGAAAAGGCCCGCTGGCGGCCTACCCCATCGCCTCAAGCACATCTTCCAGCCGCGCCGGATCGCCCAGTGCGATCACCGTGCCGTCGCTTGCCGCATCCAAGGGATTGCCCTGCCAGTCGGCCATTATCCCTCCCGCGCCTTCGACCACCGGAACGAGCGCGGCGTAGTCATAGAGCTTCAGCCCGGCCTCGATCACCACGTCGATATGACCGGATGCGACGAGGCCGTAATTGTAGCAATCGCCGCCGTAGATGATCTTCTTTTCCGCCACCTGCTTGGCAACCGCCATGAAGGCATCGGCTTCTTCATTGGTGAACAGGTGCGGGCTGGTGGTGGCGAGCACCGCGTCGGACAGTTCCTTCAGCGGGCGGGCCTGAGCGGGCTTGCCGTTGAACAAAGTCGACTGGCCGATGCGCCCGACCCAGCGCTCACCCGCTATCGGCTGGTCAATGATGCCCAGCACCGGCCAGCCATCCTGCAACAGCGCGATCAGCGTGCCGAAGATCGGGCGGCCGGCGATGAAGCTGGTGGTGCCGTCGATCGGATCGAGCACCCATTGACGGCCTGCGCCTTCGTTGCGGGTGCCATATTCCTCGCCGATGATGCCGTCGCGAGGGAATTCGGCCTCGATCAGCCGCCGCATCGCGGCTTCGGCAGCGCGGTCGGCTTCGGTGACGAAGGAGCGGTCGGCTTTGCGCTCCTCGCTCCACTGGCCGCGAAACAGCGGACGGATCGCCGCCCCGGCAAGATCGGCGAGGCGCAGGGCGAGAACGAGGTCTTTATCGGTCATTTACAATGCCAGCCATGGGGTTCCTTATCCGTCATTGCGAGGAGCGAAGCGACGCGGCAATCCATGAACCACCGCCGTATCTGCCGCGATGTCTGGCCATGGATTGCTTCGCCTTCGGCTCGCAATGACGAACTAGTCGAACAGGCTCGAAACCGAGCTTTCATCCGCAATCCGCCGGATCGCTTCGCCCACCAGCGGGGCAATCGGCAAAATGCGGATGCGGTCTGATGCTTCGGCGGCCTCGGTCGGCCGGATCGAATCGGTGATCACCAGCTCTTTAAGGCGCGACCCGTTGATCCGCGCCACCGCTCCGCCCGACAACACTCCGTGGGTGATATAGGCCGCGACCGACTTTGCGCCGTTTTCCAACAGCGCCTCGGCCGCGTTGCACAGGGTGCCACCCGAATCGACCATATCGTCGATCAGGATGCAGTGCCGACCCGAAACGTCGCCGATGATGTTCATCACCTCGCTTTCGCCCGGCCGGTCACGGCGCTTGTCGACGATCGCCAGCGGCGCGTTGTCGAGCCGTTTGGCAAGCGATCGCGCGCGCACCACCCCGCCAACGTCGGGCGACACCACCATCAGATCCTGATCGCCATACCGCGCCTGAATATCCGCGGCCATGACCGGCGCGGCATAAAGATTATCGGTCGGGATATCGAAGAAGCCCTGAATCTGTCCCGCGTGCAGGTCCACCGCCAGCATCCGGTCTGCCCCCGCCTCGGTAATCAGGTTTGCCACCAGCTTGGCCGAAATCGGTGTGCGTGGCCCCGGCTTGCGATCCTGCCGGGCGTAACCGAAATAGGGCACCACCGCCGTGATCCGCTTGGCCGAGGCGCGGCGCAGCGCGTCGATGCAGATCAGCAATTCCATCAGATTGTCGTTGGCCGGAAAACTGGTCGGCTGAACGACAAACACGTCTTCACCGCGCACGTTTTCGTGGATTTCGACGAATATTTCTTCGTCGGAGAATCGCCGCACACTGGCATCGGTGAGCGGCATTTCGAGATAGGCCGCAATGGCACGGGCGAGCGGCAGGTTCGAATTGCCGGACATGATCTTCATGGCGCGCGAATCCCCGATGGCAGGTAATCCGCCTCGCCTAGCGACACGTCATAGGAATGCAACAGACCGAACAGTGGTTGTCGTCAGGTGTGAACGAAAGCGCTTGCGCGGGTGCGCTGTATTGCGCAAGTAAACCACCATGGATAAATCATCTGCGCCAACCCCTGTCGATCAGCCGTCCGATGACGAGGGCGAGCTTACCAGACTGCACCCCAATTACGCTCACGCGCTGCGGGTGCAGGCGGCACTGACCGCGATTCCGTTTCTGATAGGATCGCTGGTGCTGGAGACGGCCTTTCGCGATCAGGCGGCCTTCCCCAGCGGGATCATTGCCGGGCCGGTGCTGCTGATTGCACTGGCGTTGATCATCCGCATCCCCGCGCGGCGTTATCATGCGCGCGGATATCAGATCAGCGCTGACCGGTTGCGGGTGGTGCGCGGCTTGCTGTGGCGTTCGGACACTGTTGTGCCGTTCAGCCGGGTGCAGCATATCGATGTGCATCAGGGGCCGCTCGAACGGTTTTTCGGCATCGCCACGCTGACGCTTCACACCGCAGGCAATCACAATGCCAGCGTGGCATTGCCCGGACTGGAAGAGGCGCGCGCAAGGGAAATGCGCGAAGACATCCGCGCCCACATCCGGCGGGAGAGCCTGTGATCCAGCCGCAGAGAACCGCGCCGATCAGCGTTGTTTTGGGCGCGATCGGCAGCATCCGCAGCGCGATTATTCCGGCGATCGCGGTTGCGTTTTCCGGGATTGGCGGTGCGGGCCGGATGCTGGGCGCCATCGGGGTTGTTGTGGCGGCGGCGATTATCGGGACGCTGTTCAGCTATATCGCCTGGCGGCGGCTGACCTATACCATCGGCGAACAGGATATCCGGGTGGAAAGCGGCGTGCTGAGCCGTTCGGCGCGTTCGGTTCCCTATGAGCGAATTCAGGATGTCAGCCTGGAAGCCAAGCTGCTTCCACGTCTGCTGGGCCTGGTCGCGGTCAAATTTGAAACCGGAGCGGGCGGGAGCGAAGACCTCGCGCTGACCTACCTCACCACCGCCGAGGGCGAACGCCTGCGCCGATTGGTGCGCGAACGCCGCGATGATGGACAACAAGCTGCTACGAGCGCCGATCCAGCGGCATCCACGTCGGGCGACGCGGATAAAGGCGACGTGCTGTTTGCAATGGGGCCAAGGCGATTATTGCGCTTTGGATTGTTTGAATTCTCGCTTGCGGTATTCGCGGTGCTGGGCGGCCTGCTTCAATATGTCGACATGGTCACCGATATTGACCTCTGGAACGGCGATCTGTGGCGCGGTTGGCTGGAGGAACAGGGCACCATCATTGCCAGCCTTGGCCCTTACGCGCAGGCGGCGGGCGCGACCGCTGGGTTGTTCGGATTGGCGCTGATCGGTCTGGCAACCGGCATCCTGCGAACCTTTGCGCGCGATTGGGGGTTCACCCTTTCCCGCAGCACCCGCGGATTCCGGCGTCAGCGCGGCTTGTTCACCCGCACCGATGTGGTGATGCCGGCACACCGGGTGCAGGCGCTGGTGATCGGCACCGGGTTTATGCGCTATCGGTTTGGCTGGCACGGTTTGAGCTTCGTGAGCCTGGCGCAGGATGCCGGCAATGAAAGCCACGTTGTTGCACCGTTTGCGCAGATGGACGAGATCGCGCCAATCGTAGCGGCGGCAGGGTTCCACTTGCCTGATGAGCGGATCAACTGGCACCGCGCCAGCCGGCGTCACCGCAATGACACGGCGATCATCAGCGCGCTGCCGTTTGTCGTGGCGGCGATCCTAGGTGCGGTCTTGGCGCCTCTTGGTGTGGCCTTGATCCCGCTTGGCCTGGCAGTAGTGATGGCGGGGGCGCAACTTTATGCGTGGGAGTTCCGGCGTCATGCGATTGATCCAGAACAGATTTTCTCCACCACCGGGCTGATGTCACCCACCAGCCGGATTGCGACCCGGCAAAAGCTGCACTCGGTGGAAATCGCGCAGGGACCGCTCGCGCGGTGGCGTGGCTATGCCACGGTGCATCTGGGGCTGGCTGGCGGCAGTTTTTCAATTCCCGGCATGCCATTGAAAACGGCTCGAATATTGCGGGCCAGCATTCTCGATACCATCGCCGCGACTGATTATTCGCAGATCGATGCGCCGCTTGATCAGGCTTTCAACACGGACCAATCGGGGTTGGCGGCAAATTTGGCGGCGACATAGGAACAATCCGGGCGGATCAGGAAACCCTGCCGCCGCGCATCCGCGACCATTCGCATCACCAGCGCAGCCGCTACCCCGCGCCCGCCGATCGCGCGCGGCACCACGGTATGCGCGGCAATGCGCACGTCCTTACCCGCCTGCACGCCGCCTGGTTCCCACTGGAGATAGGCCTCGTGCGAAGAATTGCGCACCACCGCAAAATAGCATCCACCCTGCCCCTGAACATGGTGGGTGATGGTGAGTTCTGTGGTTTCCTCGCCCACTGACCGTTTCTCCCGCTTGCGTTGACCGTATATTTGGCCGCTTGCCATGGCCGCGTGGCACATTAGAGGCGTTGTCCCATGACCCTTGCCAAGCCCTTCCTGTCGGACAATGCCGCCGCCGTCCACCCCCGATTGTGGGAGGCGATGCGCGCAGCCGACCATCCGGATAATCCCTATGATGGCGATTCGCTTTCGGGAGAGCTGGACGCACGCTTTACCGCATTGTTCGGGCGCGAATGCGCCGCGCTGTGGGTGGCGACCGGGACGGCAGCCAACTGCCTTGCACTGGCGACGATGTGCGCCCCCCACGGCGGGGTGGTGTGCCACCGCGAGGCGCATATCGAGGTCGATGAAGGCGGTGCGCCGGGATTTTTTCTCCACGGTGCCAAGCTGATGCTGGCAGACGGCGATGGCGCAAAGCTGACGCCCGCCGATATTGCCGCGCTGATCGACCCGATCCGCGACGATGTGCATCAAGTGCAGCCGCACGCCATCGCGATCACGCAGGCGAGCGAATATGGCCGCACCTACACGGCTGCCGAACTGGCGGCGCTGGGTGTGTTTGCGAAGGAACGGCGGCTGGGTCTGCACATGGACGGAGCGCGCTTTGCCAATGCGGCAGCTTTCCTTGGCGACAGCGCAGAGGATGCGGCACGCGCGGCTAGCGGCCCGGTTGATAGCCTCGCGTTCGGGTTCATCAAGAACGGCGGAATGGGCGCGGAGGCGGTGGTGCTGTTCGAACCCGAAGCCGCCATGCAAGTCCGCTATCGCCGCAAGCGCGCGGGGCACCTGCAATGCAAAGGCCGCTATCTCGCCGCGCAGATTCTTGCGATGCTGGATGGCGACTTGTGGCTTGCCAACGCCGCCCACGCCAATGCCGCTGCGCAGGAAGTGGCGGCAGGCTGCGGCGACCGGCTGCTTCACCCGGTTGAGGCTAACGAATTGTTCGTGCGGTTGAGCGAGGCTGAACGCGCTTCGTTACGCGCGCAAGATTTCGCCTTTTACGATTGGGGCACCAACGCCGCCCGCTTCGTTACCGCGTGGAACACTCGTGCAGAGGACGCGCAGGCGCTTGGCAAGGCCATCGCCGCACTATGACGTCAGCCCCCGCGCCGACGACTTTCGGCCCCTCAATGCTCAGCCCCAAGGTGCTGGTCCCGTTCATGCTGACTGGCACGATCTGGGGGTCAACCTGGTTTGTGATTACGGGACAGATCGACGGAGTACCTGCGGCGTGGAGTGTGTTCTACCGCTTCCTGCTGGCGACACCGGCGCTGTTTTTGCTGGCTGTGGTGATGGGCAACCGGCTGAGGTTGGGCCGGCCTGAACATCTGTTGGCGCTCGGCGTCGGCATCGCGCAGTTCAGCGGCAATTTCCTGTTCGTCTATCATGCGGAAAGCCACATCACGTCGGGCATCGTCGCGGTGATGTTCGCGCTGCTGATGGTGCCTAATGCAGTGTTCGCGAAGGTGTTCATCGGCGAAAAGGTGCAAGGCGGCTTTATCGGCGGTAGCCTTGTCGCGATTGCTGGGGTGGCAATGTTGTTGGTGCACGAATGGCGCGCGGCTCCGCTGGATGGTAATGTCGGGCTGGGGATTGCGCTGGCGATTGGCGGGATGCTGGCGGCGTCGATTGCCAATGTGGTGCAGGCCAACCCCACCGGACGCGCGGTGCCGATGGTCAGCCTGCTGGCATGGGCGATGCTGTATGGCACGATCTTCGATCTCGGATTTGCGCTGCTGACCGCTGGCCCTCCGGCGGTGCCGGGCGGCTGGCAGTTCTGGGCGGGGACAGCCTATCTGGCGCTGATCGGGTCGGTGGTGACCTTCCCACTGCACTACAATCTGGTGCGCGAGATCGGCGCGGGGCGCACGGCCTATAATGCCATTGTTACCGTGTGCGTGGCGATGCTGTTGTCGACTTTGTTTGAAGGCTATCGCTGGACGTGGCTAACCGCAAGCGGCGCGGCGCTGGCGCTGCTGGGCATGGGTTTGGCGCTGCGGTCGAGGCAAAAGCGCTAGGGCGGTCCCCGAGGCCAATCAGCCCCTCGACATAAGCAGGACACATCCGCCCGATCGTAAGGCCGTATGTCCGTCTCGTGGTTAGAGGTGGTTCGGCCTACACTTGTGATCCGAGGGGTGCTCGGATGGGCCGAGCCGATCTTCACATGAGGAGGGCGAGTGACGTGACCCCCAACCTTCATCCAGTTGCGATTAGAGTCTCGGCGTTGTTGTTGCCCAGCTGGGCAGGTGAAGCAAGGGGCTGCGTAGCGTAGCCTCTACCTGGCTGTCATCCTTGACCTGCATAGCCGCCGTGTGGTGGGCTGGGCCGTCAGCGACAGGATGAAGAAGGATCTGGTGATCCGTGCACTCGATATGGCGGTGCGGCTGCGTAATCCACCGCCAAACTGCCTTTTCCACTCGGATCGCGGCAGCCAATATTGCTCCTGCAACTATCAGAAGAAGCTGCAGGCCCATGGCCTGCGCCCATCGATGAGCGGCAAGGGTAATTGTTACGACAATGAACCGCCCCGGGATTGTCGGAGGCTATTTGGTTTAAGTTATGCTGCCATGGCGGTATCGTCCAGCATGGCGTAGTATTGTTGTTCGGCTTCGGCGGGCGGGATGTTGC
>JAHJSJ010000265.1 GCA_018830415.1 Alphaproteobacteria bacterium
CTCGCAGCTCGACAAGATCGCGCGCATCCGCTCGATGATCACCCGCTCGGGCCGGACAATTCATCTTGAGGTCGATGGCGGGGTCAATGCCGAAACCGCGCGGATGTGCGTGGAGGCCGGGGCCGATGTGCTGGTCGCAGGCTCTGCCACGTTCAAGGGCGGGCCGGATCATTACGCCGCCAATATCGCGGCGCTCAAGGGAGGGCGATGATGGCGACGCTGCTGCGCACACCTGCTGGCCGCCGCGCCGATGCGCTGGTTGAACGGGTGGCGGATAATCCCGTGCTGGGCCTGGCTAACGGGGCCGAGCCGGGGACGATACAGCGGCCACAGCTTGCGCCCGAACCGCAGCCCGAAGAGCCCTCACGCGCGCTCGCGCTCAGTGACATGATCGCGGTGCAGGCCGGGCCGGGAGAGGCGCTGATCCGGCTGGCCTATCGCATCGGCGTGCCGGGACACGCGCTGGCCGCACCGTTCCGCCGCCCGCCGCCGCTGCGCGTGCTGGCGACGGTGGAAAGCCCCAATCGCGGTGATCGCGCGGCAGGCACGGCGCTGCGCGCAGGACATTTCCTGATCCACGGCGCGCGCCTGCCGATTGCCAACCTCGATTTCGCGCCCGCTGCGCGCCATGCGCCGGGGATAGAGCGGGTGCTGCACAGTTTCAGCTGGCTTCCCGACCTCGCTGCCAGCGCCCCGCGCGCCGATTGCATTGCGGTGGCCGAACGGATCACCACCCAGTGGCTCCACGCCAATCGCGCACCGGGCAAAGGGCCGGCATGGGAGGTTGAACACGCCGGGCTGCGGCTGGTCGCCTGGCTGGTGCACGCCCCGCTGGTGCTGGCCGGCCATGACAAGACGCTGAAATCGCGCCTGCTGGCCGCGATTGCCGATACCGCCGCGTGGCTCGACAAGAAGGCTCCGCGCGCGGGCGCGGGCTTCGGACAGGTCGCAGGCTGGGCCGGGATCGTTGCCGCAGGGCTGCTGCTCCCCCACGGCAAGCCGCGGCGGCTGTTTGGCGAAGCGGGACTGGTAAAAGCGCTTGGCGACATGGTGGGCGAAGATGGTGGCGTGCTGTCGCGCTGTCCGGCGGCGCAGCTGGACGCAATCCGGCTGTTGACCGACCTTCTCGCCTGTTACGAAGCGGTCGACGTCTCGCCGCCGCCCGCGCTCGAAGTGATGCGCGAATTGCTGGTGCCGCCGCTGCTGGCATTGCGGCACGGGGACGGCGCGCTTGGCAGTTGGCAGGGGCAAGGCGCAATTCCGGCCGACCGCGTGGCTGCCGTGATCGAAGCCTCGGGCATACGCACCCGCCCGCTGACCAACACCGCCAACTGGGGCTATCACCGCATCCGCGCGGGCGACACGCTGCTGCAATTCGACACTGCCCCGCCGCCGCGCTCACGCCATGCGCGGGTCGGCTGTGCTTCGACGCTGGCATTTGAACTATCGGACGGCCCGGCGCGGATCATCGTCAATTGCGGCGGTGCAGCGCTGGCCGGGGGGCAAGTGCCCGCGCGCATCGGTCAGGGGCTGCGCGCCACTGCTGCCTTTTCGACGCTGGTGCTCGATAATGCCAATTCCACCGCGGTGCTGCTCCACGGCCAGCTTGGCAAGGGCGTTGAAACGGTCGCGGTTGAGCGGCGGATGGTGGCCGGACGCGGGCGCGAAGCGACCCGGATCGAAGCCGCGCATGATGGCTATGCCGCGCGCTTCGGCCTCACCCATCAGCGCATCCTCACCCTCAGCGGCGATGGCACCGAACTGGCGGGCGAGGACATCCTGATCCCCAGCGCCAAAAACGGCAAACGCGGCAAAATCGCGTTTGCGCTGCGGTTCCATCTGGGGCGCGGGGTTGAGGTTCAGCTATCGGGCGACAAGCGCGGCGCGAGCCTGCTGCTTCCCGATGGACGCCTGTGGCAATTCCGCCTGCGCGGCGATAGGGCGAGCGCGGGCGCGGTCACCCTCGCTGCTGAGGATAGCCTGTGGGTTGATGGCGATGGCCGCCCGCACGCCACCGAACAGCTGGTGATCGAAGGACTGGCATTGCGCAGCGGCGGGCAATTCTCGTGGCTGCTGAGGAAGACAGGGTAGATTTTCGACCATGACCAACAAGGCGATCAAGCGGGCGCTGCTGTCAGTGTCCGACAAGACCGGGCTGGCCGATCTGGGCGCGGCACTGGCGGCGCGAGGCGTCGAACTGGTCAGCACCGGCGGCACTGCCAAGGCGTTGCGCAACGCGGGCCTGACGGTGCGCGACGTGTCCGACCTCACCGGCTTTCCCGAGATGATGGATGGGCGGGTCAAGACGCTCCATCCCGCAGTGCATGGCGGGCTGCTGGCGCTGCGCGACAATGCCGAACACCGCGCCGCGATGGAGGCGCACGGGATTGGCGCAATCGATCTGGTGGTGGTCAACCTCTACCCATTCGAAGCGACAGTGGCCAAGGGCGCTGACCGGGCCGAGATCATCGAGAATATCGACATCGGCGGGCCTTCGATGGTGCGATCAGCGGCCAAAAACCACGGGTTTGTGACGATCCTGACCGATCCGGCGGATTACCCCGCCCTGCTGGAGGAGATCGCAGCGAACGACGGCGCGACGTCAGACGCGTTCCGTATTCGCATGGCGGGCAAGGCCTATGCCCGCACCGCGTCCTATGACGCAGCGATTGCCAATTGGTTCGCCTTCTCACCCACCGCGAGCGACGAACCGACGCTGTTCCCTGCAACCCTGCCGCTCGCCTTCAAGCGCGCCGACACGCTGCGCTATGGTGAAAACCCGCATCAGTCCGCCGCGATCTATGTCCCGCAGATGGTGGGCGCGCGCGGTGTGCCACAGGCGGCACAATTGCAGGGCAAGGAACTCAGCTACAACAACTTGAACGACGCCGATGCCGCATTGGAATTGGCGGCAGAGTTTGCAGGCGGCGCGCCCGCCGTCGTTATCGTCAAACACGCCAACCCCTGCGGCGTGGCGCAAGGCGACTCGCTGCTAGAGGCTTGGGAAGCGGCGCTCGCCTGCGATAGCGTTTCAGCATTTGGCGGGATTGTCGCGGTCAATACCGAGCTTGACGGCGCGACCGCCGAAGCGATTGCGGGGATATTCACCGAGGTGGTGATCGCACCTTCTGTGAGCGCCGAGGCACGCGAAATCTTCGCCAGAAAGAAGAACCTGCGCCTGCTCGAATGCGGCACGCTGCCCGATCCCCGGCGCGGCGGGTTAGCGATGAAGACCATTGCGGGCGGGGTGCTGATCCAGTCGCGTGATGGCGGGGCGGTTTCGCTGGACGATCTCAAGGTCGTCACCAAACGCGCACCGACCGATCAGGAATTGCAGGATTGTCTGTTCGCCTGGACGGTGGCGCGTCACGTCAAATCCAATGCCATCGTCTATGCCAAGGACGGCGCGACTGCCGGGATCGGTGCGGGCCAGATGAACCGCCGCGATTCGGCGCGGATCGCCGCAATCAAGGCGCAGGAAGCCGCCGAAACCCATGGTTGGCCCGCCCCTCGCACCATCGGCAGCGCGGTCGCATCCGACGCGTTCTTTCCCTTTGCCGACGGGTTGATTTCCGCTGCCGAGGCTGGCGCGACTGCGGTCATCCAGCCGGGCGGATCGATCCGCGACGACGAAGTGATCGCCGCCGCCGACGCAGCAGGCCTTGCGATGGTGTTCACCGGGATGCGGCATTTCCGGCATTGATTTATCGCCCTGCCGCGTCGCTACTTGACGGCGTGCTCGTGCCCTATCGCTTCGCTACTTGAGGGCGTTGTTTGCTTTGCGCTTCGTCGCGTACTGCGAACGGTTCGGCTGATGTGGGCGGTATCGTAACTTTTTCTCAGCCGGTTCGTAACCAATACGCCCTCCCAACAGAATTACTTTATGAATCCTGTGTTCATCCCGGGGCAATTCAGCATCGGGCAGAGGCCGGGGCAACATTCATTCGAATCACGAGCTATCCCATGCGCCTGTTTGCTACCGAC
This sequence comes from Alphaproteobacteria bacterium, assembly GCA_018830415.1. GTDB lineage: Bacteria > Pseudomonadota > Alphaproteobacteria > Sphingomonadales > Sphingomonadaceae > Erythrobacter. The sequence continues at coordinate 3,985 of JAHJSJ010000265.1, forward strand.
CTGTATCGCAATTTTGCCATCGGCTTTGTCGGCGGTGCATTGCTGGTCGCCGGAGCCAATGCCGATAGCTGGGGCAGCAAGCTGTCCTCACCCGCGCAGGCCGCCGAAACGCTCAAAGCGCCCGCTCCCTCTGCCGAATTCGTGATCGCCCGCTAGCACGCTTTTCCGCCGATTACCGGGCAAACTTTCACCGCAACGCCAGCTGATCGCCCGAACCGCTTGGCGAATGCCGCCCGCATCGCCTATATCCGGCCTATGGGACAGCACGCCGTCAACCATTCACACCATGAACACAGCGGCCACGACCTGATCGCCGAGGCTGCACGCGCGCTGATGGCGGCGGGCGAACAGTGGACATCGATGCGCGAGGCAGTGTTTGCCGAACTCGCGCGGCACGAACGCCCGGTCTCAGCCTACGACATTGCCGACAATCTCTCCGCCGCGCGCGGCAAACGGGTGGCGCCCAACAGCGTCTATCGCATTCTTGACGTGTTCGTGGCGAACAACCTCGCGATGCGGGTGGAAAGCGCCAACGCCTACCTCGCCAATACCCACCCCGGCTGCGCGCATGATTGCATCTTTCTGGTATGCGATGAATGCGGGGAAGCCGCCCATGTCGATGACGAGGATGTCAGCCGCGCCGTGCGCGCCATTGCCGCCGCGCGCCAGTTCACGGCGCAGCGCGCGGTGCTAGAAATTCGCGGGCTGTGCAAAGCCTGCGCCTGATCGGCGCGCATTGACCTCGATCAAGCGTTCAATCGACACGCCCCAATTCGAAGTGTAAGGCCTTGGGCTATGACGCAACTGCCGCACACACCCCCAAACACCCCACTGCTGGATCTGGTCAACACTCCCGACGATCTGCGCCGCCTCAAGCCCGATCAGCTCCGCCAACTCGCCGATGAACTGCGCAGCGAGATGATCGATGCGGTCAGCACTTCGGGCGGGCATCTTGGGTCGGGGTTGGGCGTGGTCGAACTGACCGTGGCGATCCACTATGTGTTCAACACCCCGCAGGATAAGCTGGTGTGGGACGTGGGCCACCAATGCTACCCGCACAAGATCATCACCGGGCGGCGTGACCGTATCCGCACCCTACGCCAGGGCGGCGGGTTGAGCGGTTTTACCAAGCGCAGCGAGAGCGAATACGACCCGTTCGGCGCGGCGCATTCCTCTACGTCGATTTCTGCGGCGCTAGGCTTTGCCATCGCCAACAAGCTGAAAGGCCGGCCGGGGCGCGGCATCGCGGTGATCGGCGATGGTTCGATGAGCGCGGGCATGGCCTACGAAGCGATGAACAACGCCGCGCAGGCCGGTAACCGGCTGGTGGTGATCCTCAACGATAATGACATGTCGATTGCGCCGCCGGTGGGTGGGCTTTCGGCCTACCTTGCGCGGATGGTGTCATCATCCGAATATCTCGGCATCCGCAGCCTCGCCAGCCGCGTGATCCAGAAGATGAGCCGCCGGATGCACGACACGCTCGGCAAGGCGGAGGAATTCGCGCGCGGGATGGTGACCGGCGGGACGCTGTTCGAAGAACTGGGCTTCTACTATGTCGGCCCGATTGACGGGCACAATC
>JAHJSJ010000266.1 GCA_018830415.1 Alphaproteobacteria bacterium
AGCAATTCTGCTGGTGATGGGATTGGGTGCGCAACTGACCTTGTGGCCCGATGAACTGGTCGATGCGCTGGTGGGCGATGGTTTCCGGGTGATCCGTTACGATAATCGCGACATCGGTCTTTCCCAGAAGATGGAAGGCGCACGCGCGCCCTCGCTCGCCACGCAGGTGCTGCGCAAGAAGTTCGGTTGGCCTGCGAAGGTTCCCTATACCCTCACCGACATGGCGCATGACGGGATCGGGCTGCTCGATGCACTGGAGATCGACACCGCGCATGTTGTGGGTGCATCGATGGGCGGGATGATCGCGCAGCTGATGGCGGTGCATCATGGGCCGCGCCTGCGCTCGCTCACGTCGATCATGTCGACCACCGGCAATGGCAAGCTGCCGCAGGCCGAAAAGCACGCGATGGATGCGCTGATCGCGCCGCTTGCCGCGATGGATGAAGAAACGCTGGTGGCCCACGGGCTCAACATCGCGCGCAATATTGGCAGCCCCGGCTTTCCCTTCGATCCGGATCAGCAGCGCGAGAAGGTGCTGCGCAATGTCCGCCGCTCGGTCTATCCGGCGGGCCTGCCACGCCAACTGGCCGCGATTATCGACGATGGCTGCCGCCGTTCGCGGCTCGCCGATGTGCGCGTGCCGACGCTGGTGCTGCACGGTGAGGATGATCCGCTGGTCAAGCTGGCGGCGGGTGAGGATACCGCGCGCCACATTCCCGGCGCACGGCTGGTCACGATCCCCGGCTGGGGCCACGATATCCCGCTGCCGCTGGTTGATCGGGTTGCGACAGAAATAACCACCCACGCGCGCGGTGGGTGAGCGGCAGGTTTTGGTCAGAGCACAAGGCTGAGCGAATGGCGGGAGCTGGGTAGAATTCGTAATGGCTTCTTGCCCCGCCGTCGGCAACGCCTTCGAACAAAGCGATCAGGCTACGAGGGCAAAAGAGCGCGTCATCGCACCATAAGCCCAATCTCTATCGTCTTCATCGTCGTTCGAACAATCCGCCTTTGGCGGCGTCCGGAGTGCCCGAGCCGATCGAACCGAACGATGCTTAAATACATAGGCCACCGCTCGGGCGAACATCGAGCTATCTCGCCATCTATCGAAAGTGCGACGAGCAGTCGTAAGTGAGTTTGCAAGAGCGCTGGCCACTACAATATCGAGATAAAGCGCGAGATCAGCAGCGTAGGCCAATATAAGCTCTGGCCCAAACATTATGATGATCTCGCCGCCTAGCAAAAAAATTGCCCCGGCAATTAACAAGAAAACATATTGATGCCGCTCGTGCTCCAGAATGTAGGAAATCGGTTTTTCGGCCAGATGGTAATTCAGAAACCGGTTGCATGGTATATCAGGGCCGAAGCGCATGAAAGCCAACAGTGCTATCGCGCAAATCAAAGCTATCATGTGCTACCCCTATGATCGCTGACGCAGCCAAGGTGAGCCATCGTCACTGATGCGTTCAGAGCGACCCTATCATCGGCAATATTTCTATAAAATCAATGGCGGCAATGGAGTCATAACCCGAACGGCAGTTGTTGGTGCCAAAGCTCGTTAAATCTGCCACCATTCAGCGCGGCAGTTCGCTGACCCCCATCAGCGCTTGATCGACGCTGCGCGCGCATTGGCGGCCTTCGCGGATGGCCCACACCACCAGGCTTTGCCCGCGCCGCATATCGCCGCAGGCGAAGACGCCGGGAACGCTGGTGGCATAGCTATCGGTGTCGGCATCGACATTGCCGCGCGGGCTGAGCGCCACGCCCGCCTGTTCGAGCAGCCCGGCCTTCTTCGGCCCAACGAAGCCCATCGCCAGCAGGATCAGATCGGCGGGAATCGCGAATTCACTGCCCGCAATTTCCTGCATCTGGCCGCCCGTCCATTCAACGCGGACGCATTCCAGCCCGGTCACTGCTTCGCCGTCGCCGATCACGCGCTTGGCCAGCACCGCCCAGTCGCGCTCCACGCCTTCCTGATGGCTTGACGAGGTGCGCAGTTTCATTGGCCAATCGGGCCAGGTCAGCGCCTTGTCTTCCTTTTCCGGGGGCTTGGGCATGATTTCCAACTGGGTGACGCTTTTGGCACCCTGCCGGTTCGACGTGCCGACACAGTCGCTGCCGGTATCGCCGCCGCCCAGCACCACCACGTGCTTTCCAGTGGCGAGCAGGCTGCCGCGCGGGGCTGCGCGCAGCTCATCGTCGCCGGCAACGCGCTTGTTCTGCTGGGTCAGGAACTCCATCGCGAGCCGCACGCCGGTCATTTCCGCGCCGGGGATGGTCAGCGGGCGCGCGTCTTCCGCGCCGCCGGACAGCACCACTGCATCAAAGTTTTCTTGCAAGCTCTTGAACGAGATATCGACGCCGACTTCCTTGGAGGTTTTGAACGTCACCCCTTCGGCTTCCATCTGCTGGGCGCGGCGGTTGATGAGGTGCTTTTCCATCTTGAAATCGGGAATGCCGTAACGCAGCAGTCCGCCCAGACGGTCGCTCTTTTCGAACACCGTGACACTGTGCCCGGCGCGCGCCAATTGCTGCGCGCAGGCGAGCCCTGCCGGGCCGGAACCGATCACTGCGACAGATTTTCCGGTCTTCTTCGCGGGCACCTGCGGTTTGACCCAGCCTTCTTTCCACCCGCGATCGATGATCGCGCATTCGATCGACTTGATGGTGACCGGCTGGTCGATGATGTTGAGCGTGCAGGCCGCCTCGCACGGGGCGGGGCAGATGCGGCCGGTAAACTCGGGGAAGTTGTTGGTGGAATGGAGCATGGCGAGCGCGCGCTTCCAGTCCGCTTCGTAGACGAGGTGGTTCCAGTCGGGGATCAGGTTGTTCACCGGACAGCCGTTGTGGCAATAGGGAATCCCGCAATCCATGCAGCGTGATGCCTGGCCTGCCAGCGTGCCTTCATCCGGCTGGATGATGAATTCGCGGTAGTTCTTCAACCGCTCCTGCGGATCGAGATAATCCCGCTCGCGGCGGTCCAGCTCGAGAAATCCGGTTTCCTTGCCCATGATTCTGTCTCGTTCCTCAGTTCACTTCGTCATTGCGAGGGGCCGCAGGCCCCGTGGCAATCCATGGCCC
>JAHJSJ010000267.1 GCA_018830415.1 Alphaproteobacteria bacterium
ATACGAGCCACTTATTTCTCCATGCTCCACAGGGGTTTGACGAGCCACAGGCAGTCACCCCTATCTCAACGCTCATCAACTACCATGTCCGCTTGCCGGTTGATCCGCCTGATTAAGCGACCGACCACAGCAAAAAGCCCGGAACCTTGCGGCTCCGGGCTTGCTTTCCCGCTTGGGGGGAGCGGGGGGAGTGGGGGCTTACCGCAGCAGCGACAGCACGTTCTGCTGCGACTGGTTGGCCTGCGCCAGCATCGCGGTGGACGCCTGGCCGAGGATCTGCGCCTTGGCGAGCGCGGTCGTTTCCGCCGAGAAATCGGCATCCATGATCCGCGAACGGGCATCGGTCAGGTTGGTCGAAACGTTGGTGATGTTGTTCACCGCCGATTCCAGACGGTTCTGACCGGCACCCAGCGTAGCACGCGAGGTTGAGATCGTTGCGATGTCCGCGTCGATATTGGTCAGCGCGGCGCGGGCCGCGGTGCCATCTGCGCCGGAGACGTTGAACGAACCGGCCGTGCCAGCGCCCGAAGTCAGCGCGGTCAGATCGGCAAGCGCCAGATCGACCGTATCGACATCATTCGCACCGGCAAGGATAGTGACCGACGTGGTCGTTCCGTCGAACAGGGCAACGCCGTTGAATTCGGTGTTCGAGACGACCTGCCCGATCTGGGCGGTCAACTCGTCGACTTCGATCTGGATGTTGGCGCGGTCGGTATCGCGGAAGGTGTCCGAACCGGCCTGAACCGCCAGTTCACGAACCCGCTGAAGCATGTTGGTCACTTCGTTGAGCGCGCCTTCAGCGGTCTGGGCCAGGCTGATGCCGTCATTGGCGTTGCGCACGCCCTGCGCCATGCCGCGGATCTGCGAGGTCATCGAAGCCGCAATGGCAAGCCCGGCGGCGTCGTCGGCAGCGCTGTTGATGCGGCTCCCGGTCGACAGACGTTCCATCGCAGAACCGAGCTGGTTGTTAGCCTGAACGCCAGCATTGGTTGCGCGCAGGGCCGAGATATTGGTGTTGATTACAGACATTGTTCAAACTCCCGAATGGTCTTGCAGGACGAACAGGCCCGTCGCTGCTGGCCAATAGAGCGGCAGCCTGCCGGGATGTTTAAGGTGCAATGGAAATAACAATGTAATCAGCGTTATAAGTGACACCAATATGTGCGCCTTGGGAACTGCCATCACCTGCCCAACCGGCATTACCGGACACTACTTAAGTGATGCTACGAGGGCTTAAATTTGCCATATCTGCAGCGTCCCGGCGGCATTGTTTTGCCGTTAACTCACAACAGGGGCGATCATGACAACACCAGCCAGCACCGCAGCGCGCGCCAATACCGGCCATACGACGCTGATCGGGATGACCGTGCCGCTGATGGGCGGGCGCTGGCAGCGTGACCGGATCGTGCTGGGCGCTCCGGCGGCGCGTGCGGGCGGCGGGATGATGGCAATCGATCTGGCGCATTCCGATACGCCAGCGCTGGCGCTGACCGGGCCGCAGCACGCATCGCTGCACTATGATCCGGCGGCGCTGGCGGATGCGCGCGCGGCGTTGATGGCGGTTTCGGCGCAGGGCGGCTGGCCGATTGCGGTCGATCCGCAATCGCTGGCGCTGCTGACGCTGGCCGAACGCATCGCGGCGAGCGATATTCCCGTGCTGCTCGAAGGGCCGACCGGCACCGGCAAGGAAGTGCTGGCGCAATTCATCCACCGCCTTTCGCCGCGCGCCGATGGGCCGTTTGTCGCGGTCAATTGCGCCGCGATGCCCGAAGCCATGCTGGAAGCTTTGCTGTTCGGCCACAAGAAGGGCGCGTTCACCGGCGCTTCGGATGCGGGCGAGGGATTGTTCCGCGCGGCGGACAAGGGCACGCTGCTGCTCGACGAAATCGGTGAACTGCCGCTGGCGTTGCAGGCCAAACTGCTGCGCGCGTTGCAGGAAGGCGAGGTATTGCCGCTGGGCGCGACCCGCCCGACCACGGTTGATGTGCGGGTGATCGCCTGCACCAACCGGCATCTGGCGGCCGAGGTCGAAGCCGGGCGCTTCCGCGAAGACCTGCTTTATCGGCTGAACGTGTTCCCGCTGGCGTTGCCCGCGCTGCGCGACCGTGCGGGCGATATTGCGCCGCTCGCCTTCGGAATGCTGCTGCGCCATGCCGCCGCGCCCGGCAGGCCGGGGTGGATCAACCGCGCGGCGCTCAGCCTGCTCGAAGCGCATGCATGGCCCGGCAATGTCCGCGAGCTGGAAAATGTCATCCGCCGCGCAATTTTGCTGGCCGATGGCGCAGGCGTGATCGCGCCTGAACATATCGTGTTTGACACCGCCGTGCGGCCAGTAATCGATAACAGCGCAGGCGAGGCCCCGGCGCGGGGCATGATGCCGCGTTCGCTGTCAGACGTGGCGTTCGCATCGGAAGCGCGGGCGATCATGGATACGCTGGCCAATCACGCCGGCAACCGCGCCGCAACCGCACGCAGCCTCGGCATTTCCGAACGCACCTTGCGTTACCGCCTTGCCTCAATGCGCGGCGCGGGGATGCTCGCCGCAGGAGGCGCGGCATGAGCGGGATTGGCTCCGGTTTTGGCGTGCAGGACGTGATGGCGCTGCGCCAGCAGGTGCTGGAGCGCAGCAACGCCCTGCGCGAAGTGCGCGCGGCGAGCGAAAGCGGGCAGCTTGGCGCGCCAACGCAGGCCCCCGGCGCGGGCTTTGCCAGCACGCTGACCACGGCGCTGGACAAGGTCAACGCGGTGCAGATGCGCGCGGGCGATATGCAGGTTGCCTATGAACGCGGGCAGGTGACTGACATCGCGCAGGTGATGCTGGCGCGTCAGGAAGCAGGCGTCGCGTTTGAAGCTACCTTGCAGGTGCGCAACAAACTGCTGTCTGCCTATCAAGATATCATGCGGATGGGGGGCTGATAAATGGCCGATACCGACCTTGCTGTGCCTGCTGCCCCGTCCGGCCCGGCTGATTGGCGCACCATGCTGCCGCCGCCACTGGCCGCGTTCATGCAGCAACCCGCGCTATCACGCGCGCTTCCGGCGCTGGCCGGGCTGGGCGCACTGGCGGCGGCGGGGATGCTGTGGATCAGCATTTCTCAGGGGCCCGACCGGCTGCTCTATTCTGGGCTGTCCGATGGCGAACGCGCCAAGGTGGTCGAAGCGTTGGGTGCGGGCGGGATCGATTACACCATCGACAATTCCACCGGCGCCTTGTCGGTATCGGAGAATGATCTCTACCGCGCGCGGATGCTGGTTGCCAGCAATGCCGGGATCGCCGCACCCGAAGGCGCGTCTGAAATGCTCGACGCGATGCCGCTCGGCACGTCGCGCACGCTGGAGGGCGAACGCCTGCGGCTGGCGCGCGAACGCGAATTGATGCTGACCATCCGCGAGATTGACGGGATCGAAAGCGTGCGCGTCCACCTCGCCACGCCCGAACGATCGGTGTTCGTGCGCGAAAACAATCCGCCCAGCGCATCTGTCATGACACGGCTGGTGAGCGGGCGCAGCCTGTCGCAAAGCCAGGTCGAAGCGATCGTCAATCTGGTTGCGGGATCGGTGCCGGGGTTGAGCGCGGATGCGGTGCGCGTGGTCGATCAGAATGGCCGCCTGCTATCCGACCCGCGCGAGCAGCAAGGCGAAGGTCTGATGCTCCAGCGCGAATTCGAAGCCAAGCTGCGCGAACAGGTGGACAGCCTGTTGCTGCCGTTGCTGGGTGAAGGCAATTTTTCCGCGCAGGTGCAGGTCGAACTCGATCAGAACGAAGTCACCTCGGCGCGCGAGACTTATGAAAAAGAAGGCGTGGTTCGCAATGAAAGCGAACGCAACGCGACCCGCAGCGGAGCCGCGCCCGTGGGCGGGGTGCCCGGCGTTGCCGCCAATGTTCCGCCGCCCGATGCGCAATTGGTCGATGGGCCGCCGCAGCCCGGTGCCGCCACGCCGCCTGCCAACCCCGGCCCGACCGACACCGAAACCGCGACCCAGCGCAGCTATGAATTGGGCCGCGAAGTCGCTGTCACCAGTTCACGGCCCGGCGGATTGACCAAATTGTCGGTCGCGGTCGCAGTCAGCGATGCCGCCTTGAAAGCCGCCGCGCCGATGACCGCCGCCCAGCTTGAAGCGCTGGTCAGCGCCGCCGTGGGTGCCAGTGCCCAGCGCGGCGACCAGATCGAAGTGGTGGCGAGCAAGTTTGAACCGGCCAATCTTGAACCCCCGGCTTTTTACGAAGAGCCGTGGTTCGCGATGCTGGTGCGTTATGGCACGGCATTGATCGCGGTGCTGCTGGTGCTGCTGCTGGCGGTGCGTCCGCTGATCGGCAAGTTGCGCGGCAAGGGTGATCGTGCGGTGTCTGCCGATGGGCCCGCGATTGACGACGCGGATGATCGCACCCCGATGCTCACCGCGCAGGGCAATGGTGCCGCGATGGGCGATCTTCCGCAACAGGTCGAACTCGCGCGGCGGCTCGCGGTGAGCCAGCCCGAACGCGCGGTCGAAGCCTTGCAGCGGATGCTGGAGGCCCCCGCGCCCCACAGCCCGGAAGCGAGCGCATCATGAGCGCCGAGGCCAATATCAACGCAGCATCGCCATCGCTGCTCAACCGGATTGACCGCGCCGCGGTGTTCCTGATGCTGCTGGGCGATGATGAAGCGACCGGGCTGCTTGCCCGGCTTTCGCCCGATGAATTGGAAAAGCTCGGCGCGGCGATGATGGCACTGGGCGAGATTGACCAGCACCGCATGGCCGAAGCATTGGCCGATTTCGTCGGTGAGGCGGCGCGCGAAATGCTCCCCCAACGCGGGCGCGGTGATCGGGTGCGCACCCTGCTCGACAAGGCGCTTGGCCCCACGCGCGCGCAAAGCATGATGCAACGGATTGAGCCCGATACGGCCCCGCGCAGCCTGGAAATGGCACGCTGGCTGGCACCGACGGTGCTGGTTAAACTGATTCTGGATGAACACCCGCAGGTGATCGCCGCGCTGATGCTGCTGATCGACCCCGAACCGGCCGCCGAAGTGCTGGCGATGCTGCCAGCCGAACTGCAATCGCTGGTGGTTGAACGCGTCGCGCGCAGCGGGGCGATTTCAGCGCAGGCGATTGCCGCGATCGACACGCTGCTGACCCAGCGCATCGGCGCGACCTTTGGCACCGCCGCGCTGACGCTGGGCGGCCCGCGCGAAGCGGCGAACCTCATCAATCTGGCCGCAGGCGAGCTGCGCCACACGGTGCTGCCGTCGATTGCCGGTCGCAACGCGCCGCTGGCGGAACGCATCGAGGAAGAATTGTTCACCTTCGAAATGCTGTTCGAACTCGATCCGATGGCGATGGGCCGCTTGCTGCGCGATGTCGACAGCGAGAAACTGGTCGATGCGCTCAAGGGTCTCAAGGAGGACGAGCGCGCACCCTTCTTCGCCGCGATGTCGAGCCGCGCGGCGGATGGCGTCAAGGACGAGATCGAACTGCGCGGTCGCCTCGCCAAGAGCGAAGTGGCGGCGGCACAGCGCGCGATTGTCGAAATTGCGCGCGGACTGGCCGATTCCGGAGAGATCATGATTGGAAGCGGCAATGGCGAATTCGTCTGAGTGGATGGGCGCGCTGGAACAGCCACGACCGGCGCAACCGGGTTGGCTGGCATTGCTGGACGAACCGGCAGAGTTCCGTGAGGCATTCGTGTTTGGCGCGGCGCAGCCTGCCGCGCCTGCGGATGATCCATTGGCACCCGCGCCTGACCCCGGCGAGGATGCACTGGCCCGCGCCTTTGCCGATGGCGAGGCCGCCGGACGCGCGGCGGCAGAGGCCGAGGCCGAAGCGGCGGCTGCGCGCCAACGCACGCTGCGGCTGGCGTTTCGCACGATCGATGAAACTGCGCGCGATGTGCTGGCCGATGACCTTGCCGAAACGGTGATCGCGCTGTGCGAAGCCGCGCTGGCGGACTGCGCGATTGACAGGGATGCGCTGATCGCACGCTGCCACGCAGCGGCCAAACGGATTGGCGGGGCGGCAGAGGCACTGACGCTGCATCTTCACCCCGATGACATTGCCACTCTCGATACCGCAGCGCTGGGGGGTTGGCAGGTCATGTCCGATCCGGCGCTGGACCGCGGCGCGGTGATGATCGCCGGGCCGGAAGGTGCGGTCAGCGATGGCCCTGCCGAATGGCGCCGTGCGATTGCCGCAGCGGTGCGCGGATGATCGGAGAACTGCAACTTGACCTCGCCCGGATGCGCGCCGCCCCGGTGGCGAGCGGGCCGGTGCTGACTGGTCGGGTGGTGACTTGCGACGGCGGCTTGATCGAAGTCGCGGGCCTGCCGCTGCCGGTCGGTTCGCTGGGGGCGATTGAAAATGACGCGGGCGCTGAATGTCTCGCCGAAGTGATCGGCTTTCGCGCCGGGCATTCGCTGATGATGTTGCTGGGCGATGCGATGCTGCTGCATCCGCAGGCGCGGGTGCGCGCGCTGGGCAATCCGGGCGAGGTGCGGGTTGGCCCCGCGCTGCTTGGCCGCGCGGTCGATGCGCTGGGCGATCCGATCGATGGTGGCCCGCGGCTCGATCTGAAACAGGCATGGCCGCTGACCGGCAGGCGCGAAGGCGCATTGGAACGCGCCAGCGTGCACGTGCCGTTCGATTGCGGGGTGCGCGCGATCAATGCGCTGGCGACGATGGGGGTCGGGCAACGGCTTGGCATTATGGCCGGATCAGGGGTCGGCAAATCGGTGCTGGTCGATACCATCGCGGGCCATGCG
>JAHJSJ010000268.1 GCA_018830415.1 Alphaproteobacteria bacterium
CCAAGCCCTTGCGCCCGCCAATCGCCAAGGCGGCGGGCAAAGTGATGCGCGAGGTTCGCGGCGAAATCCTCAATCACCGGCGGGGCGATCACATCGGCGATTGCGGCGGTCTTGCGATCGGGCAACGTCGGCGCACGCGCAAGGTTCACCCCGATCCCGACAACGATGTGCCCGCTCACCATTTCCAGCAGGATGCCCGACAGCTTGCCGCCATGCAGCAGCACGTCATTGGGCCATTTGAGCGCCAGATCAGCGCCCTCGCCCAATGCCTCCATCGCAGCATCGCGCACAGCAAGCGCGGCAACGAAACTGAGCGAGGCTGGCGGAGGAGCGCTTTCGCCCAACCTGACCACGCATGATCCCATGAAATTGCCCGCGCCGTCGAACCACTCGCGCCCCTGACGCCCGCGTCCGGATGTTTGGCGTCGCGCAACTAACCATTGCCGTTCGACCCACCCGTCACCCGCACGGATCGCGGCAGCACAATCAGCATTGGTCGAACCGGTTTCTTCGACCAGTTGAATGTTGGGCGAAACCGTCAAACCGCAAGAAACAGCGAGGCTGCGGCCTTGTCTGCCAGATCGGTCAGCGAAGGAGTGAGTAGATAGCCCAGCGGAGAAACAATCGCCGCCGTCAGCCCCAGCAGCGCCCAGTGCGCAGCGCCGCTCTTGCCTGTAACCACGCCTGCTGGTGCATCGAAGAACATCACCTTGACGAACTTGATGTAGTAGAACGCCCCGATCACGCTCGCCGCAATGGCGATGGCACCAAAGGCCACCAACCCGGCTTCGATGGTGGCCTGAAACACCACGAACTTGCCGTAGAAACCAAGCAGCGGCGGAATGCCCGCGAGGCTGAACATGAACAGCAGCAACGCCCATGCAATTGCCGGTCGCGTGACCGACAGGCCCCGGATATCGGCAAAGGTTTCAAACAGCGCGCCATCTTCATCGCGCAGCATTAGCAGGGCGACAAAACTGCCAAGGCTCATCGCGACATAGATGAACAGATAGACCAGCATGGCGCTCACCCCGGCCTCGTTCGCGACCGCGAGACCCAGCAGGATGAATCCGACATTGTTGATCGACGAATAGGCCAGCAGGCGCTTCAAATTCTCCTGCCCGATCGCCCCAAGCGCGCCGAAGATGATCGAGGCGAGCGCGGTGAACATCACGATCTGCTGCCACGCATCGACTTGCGCGCCGAACACTTCGAACACCACCCGCGCGGTGAGCGCCACGGCAGCCACCTTGGGAGCGGTGGCGAAGAACGCGGTGACGGGGGTCGGCGCGCCTTCGTAAACGTCGGGCGTCCACATGTGGAACGGCACCGCCGAAATCTTGAACGCGAGGCCCGACAACACGAAGATCACACCGAACAGCGCGCCAATGCCCATTTCTCCGGTCAGGCCCGCGCGCACGGCGGTGAACGCGGTGCCGCCGGTGAAGCCGTAAAGCAGGCTCATCCCGTAGAGCAGGATGCCCGATGCCAGCGCGCCGAGCACAAAATACTTCAGCCCCGCCTCGCCCGAACGCGTGTCGCGCCGCAGGATTGCGGCCAGCACATAGGCCGACAAGCTGTTGAGTTCGAGCCCGAGGTAGAGTGTCATGAAATCATTGGCCGAAACCATGATGCTCATTCCGACAGCGGCGAACAGCACCAGCACCGGATATTCGGCGCGCATCCCGCGCTCTGTGCCCGCCGCCGCACTGTTGAAGAACGCTGGCGCGACCATCAGCGCGCCAATCGCGGCGAGATAGATAAGCGCCTTGGCAAACAGCGCGAAGCTATCGATCTTGATCAGCCCGCCAAACGCCAGCGTGGCCGGGCCGTCCACTCCGAAATGCAGGCCCGGCACCAGCATGAAACCCGCACCGAACAACGCGGCTGCGGCGGCAATGGCGACAAGCCTTGCTGACTTGTCACCGCCCCAAGCACCAACCAGCAACAGCGCGAGGCCCGCCGCGGTCAGCAGCAATTCTGGCGCGATCAGCGCGAAGGAGTGAGCGAAATCCATCAGTGCGCGCCCTCCTCGGCGCTCGAATGATTGGCGCCATTTTCATGCGAAAGTGCATTGGCGGCCTCGGCGCGAGGAGCACCTGCGGTCAAAGCGGCATCGCTGGCCGGAGCCGCTGCCGCAAGCCGCGCATCAAGCACGGCAATGTCAGCGCGCATCGGGGCAAGGAAACTTTCAGGGTAAACCCCCATCCACAGCACGGAAGCGGCAATCGGGGCCATCATCAACCATTCGCGCGGTGAAATGTCGCGCATCGCGGCCGCGTCTTCATGCACCTGCCCGCCAAACGCGACCCGGCGATAGAGATAGAGCATATAGGCCGCGCCAAGAATGATCCCGGTGGTTGAAACCAGCGCGACAAGGCTGGACGTCTGATAGATGCCCGCCAGCGACAGGAACTCTCCCACAAACCCGCTGGTGCCCGGAAGCCCGATGCTCGCCATGGTGAACAACAGGAAAAACAGCGCGTAATAGGGCATGTTGATCGCCAGCCCGCCATAGCGCGCGATCTCTCGCGTGTGCAACCGGTCATAAATCACGCCGACGCACAGGAACAGCGCCGCCGAGACAAGGCCGTGCGACAGCATCACGATCATCGCGCCTTCCAGCCCCTGCACGTTGAAGGCGAACAGGCCCACCGTCACAATCGCCATATGCGCGACCGAGGAATAGGCGATCAGTTTTTTCATGTCCGACTGCACCAGCGCGACGAGCGAGGTGTAGACCACCGCAATCATCGACAGCACGAACACGGCCCACGCAAATTGCGCCGAAGCCTCAGGGAACATCGGCAGGCTGAAACGGATGAAGCCGTAACCGCCCAATTTCAGCAGCACACCCGCCAGGATCACCGAGCCCGCCGTGGGCGCCTGAACGTGTGCATCGGGCAGCCAGGTGTGGAACGGCCACATCGGCACCTTGACCGCAAAACTCGCGAAGAACGCCAGCCACAGCCACGTTTGCGCGCCCGCCGGGAAGTCATATTGCAGCAATGTCGGGATGTCGGTCGTGCCCGCCTCGGCCACCATCCAGAACATTGCGATCAGCATCAGCACCGATCCCAGCAGGGTGTAGAGGAAGAACTTGTAACTGGCGTAAATGCGGTTGTCCCCGCCCCAGACGCCGATGATCAGATACATCGGGATCAGGCCAGCTTCGAAGAAGATATAGAACAGGAACAGATCCTGCGCGGCGAAGGTGCCGATCATCAGCACTTCCATGAACAGGAAGGCCGCCATATATTCGCCGACGCGCTTTTGTACCGAATCCCAGCTGGCCAGAATACACACCGGCATCAGGAACACGCTGAGCATGATCAGCATCAGCGCAATGCCATCAATCCCCAGCGCCCACGAGAAGCCCGCGAACAACTCAGCGCGCTCGGTAAACTGCCACTGCGGCCCACCGATCTGGTAATGCGACCATAGCATCACGCCGAGCGCGAAGGTGGCCAGCGTCGCCCCCAGCGCAATCCAGCGCGCGAGCGCAGCGCCCGCAAACAGGCATGCCAGCGCGCCAGCAAGCGGCACGAGCATCATCAACGACAGGATGGGAAAGCCTTCCATGACGAAGCGCGCTCCTACAGCAGAACGTAAGTGATAGCGGCGACCAGCCCGAGCAGCATGATCAACGCATAGGTGTAGAGGTAGCCCGACTGGATCGACTTGGCGGCCACCGCGCTGCGATCAACAACCCAGGCGATGCCATTGGGGCCAAACCGATCGATCGTGCCAATATCGCCGAGCTTCCAGAATTGGCGACCGAGCCAGAAAGCGGGTTTCACAAAAATCCGATCATACAACTCGTCAAAATACCACTTGCGGTAGACGAAGTTGTGCAAGCCGCCGAAAGTGGCGACGAACTTGGCGGGGATATCAGGCTTGGCGATATAAGCGAGATATGCGCCCGCAAAGCCGAGCAGCATCACCGCCAGCGCCGAATACTTCACCCAGTAAGGCACCGCGTGCATCGCATGGATCAGCGGTTCATTGTAGAAGATCGACCCGGCCCAGAACGCGGCATCATCAAGGAAGCTGGGCGCAAACACCTGCCCTGCACCAACCGCGCCCAAAGCCAGCGCACCCAGCGGGATCAGCATCGACACCGGGCTTTCATGCGGGTGATAGCCGCCGGTCGTGTCCGCGCCTGCCTGTTCGGGGGTCTTGTGGACCGAATGCTGGATATGCTCGCTTTCGATCCAGCGCGGCTTGCCCCAGAAGGTCAGGAACATCAGCCGCCAGCTGTAAAAGCTGGTCAGCAAGGCAGCACCAACGCCCAACCAGAACGACATCACTGAAATCTGCGTACCGCGCGCAAAGGCGACTTCGAGCACTGCGTCCTTGGACCAGAACCCGGCAAAGCCGATGCCAAGGTGGTAAACCCCCAGCCCGGTGATCGCCAAGGTGCCCGCCAGCATCGCGTAGAAGGTGAACGGGATTCGTTTCCTCAACCCACCATAATAGCGCATATCCTGTTCATGGTGCATCGCGTGGATCACACTGCCCGCGCCAAGGAACAGCAGCGCCTTGAAGAAGGCGTGGGTGAACAGGTGGAACATCGCCACCCCGTATGCGCCCACCCCGGCGGCAAAGAACATATAGCCCAGCTGCGAACAGGTTGAATAGGCGATCACCCGCTTGATATCCCACTGCGTCGTGCCGATGGTTGCGGCAAAAAAGCAGGTGGCAGCGCCGATTATGGTGACGATCATCAACGCGGTCGGCGCGGTTTCGAACATTGGCGACAGGCGGCAGACCATGAACACGCCCGCCGTCACCATCGTGGCGGCGTGGATCAACGCGGAAACCGGCGTCGGCCCCTCCATCGCATCGGGCAGCCAGGTGTGCAGGCCCAACTGCGCCGATTTGCCCATCGCGCCGATGAACAGCAGGATGCACAGGATATCCATCGTATAAAGACGCATCCCGACAAAGTTGATGGTCGATCCGCTCATCGCCGGGGCTTCGGCCAGAATTTCCGGGATCGAGGTAGTCTGGAACACCAGATAGGTACCGAAAATGCCAAGCATGAAGCCCAGATCGCCAACGCGATTGACCACGAATGCCTTGATCGCCGCCGCGCCCGCGCTTGGCTTATTGAACCAGAACCCGATCAGCAGATAGGACGCCAGCCCCACCCCTTCCCAGCCAAAGAACATCTGCACCAGATTGTCAGCCGTCACCAGCATCAGCATCGCAAAGGTGAACAGCGAAAGGTAGGCGAAGAACCGCGGCTGATCCGGGTCTTCTTCCATATACCCCCACGAATAGACGTGCACGATTGCCGATACCGTATTGATCACGACCAGCATAACCGCCGTCAGCGTATCGACCCGCAATGCCCAGTCAAAGGTCAGCGTGCCGCTTTCGACCCACTTCAGGACTGGCACCACTTCGGCGGTTTCGGTGCCCGCAATAAAGCCGAGGAAGATCGGCCAGCTCAGGATGGCTGACAGGATCAGCGCGCCGGTGGTGATGGA
This sequence comes from Alphaproteobacteria bacterium, assembly GCA_018830415.1. Taxonomy (GTDB): domain Bacteria; phylum Pseudomonadota; class Alphaproteobacteria; order Sphingomonadales; family Sphingomonadaceae; genus Erythrobacter. The sequence continues at coordinate 5,496 of JAHJSJ010000268.1, forward strand.
CTTGGCCGCAAGATTGCCGATCATGCGGTTGCCAAGCCCGGCAACCACGGCCGCCAGCAGCGGCGCGAACACGATCAGGAGAATTTGGGTCTGCACGTGCCGCTACCCCTTCATCCGGTTGATATCATCAACCGCAATTGAACCGCGTCCGCGGAAATAGATCACCAGGATCGCCAAACCTATGGCCGCTTCGGCCGCTGCTACGGTCAGCACCAGCATCGCAAAAACCTGCCCCACCAGATCCTGCATGAAAGCGCTGAAGGCGACCAGGTTGATGTTGACGGCGAGCAGGATCAGCTCGATCGCCATCAGGATCACGATCACATTCTTGCGGTTGAGGAAAATCCCCAGCACGCCAAGCACGAACAAAATCGCGCCCACGGTAAGGTAGTGTTCGATACCAATCCCACCTGCACTAATCATAGTTCAACCCCTCGCCCGATCTCCGGGTTCTTCATGACGGTTGCATCTTCGGGACGGCGGCGGATCTGCTTGCCCACGTCCTGTCGCGCACGCGCACCGAGCTTCGGCGGCTGGAGGGTCAGCACAATCGCACCGATCATCGCCACCAGCAGAATGATCCCGGCGATTTCGAACAACAGGATATACCGGCCATAAAGCAGCGCGCCGAGCGCCTCGATATTGCTGACATCAGCCGCCTGCATCGCGCTGCCATCGGGCGCGCCGAGCGTTATTCCGCCTGCGTTGTATGCGCCCACCGCCAGCAGCAATTCGGCCAGCAGCACCGCTGCAATAGCCAGCCCCAGCGGGACATTGCGGATAAAGCCTGCGCGCATCGCAGCGAAATCGATGTCCAACATCATCACCACAAACAGGAACAACACCGCGACCGCACCGACGTAAACAATCACCAGCAGCATCGCGATAAACTCTGCGCCCACCATCACCATCAACCCGGCGGCGTTGAAGAAGGTCAGGATCAGCCACAGTACCGAATGCACGGGGTTCTTCGCCATGATCACCATCACAGCGGCGCCGACCACGATGGTCGCGAAGAAATAAAAGGCGATGGCCTGTATCATAACTTACCCCAATCCCTTCTCCGCTCACCCTGAGCTTGTCGAAGGGCTGTCCTTCTTTGATCCCGAAAACTGAAATGCAGGGCTTCGACAAGCTCAGCCCGAACGGTTTAGCAAACTTTGGCGCGCCCTAGCGGTAGGGTGCATCGGCTTCAAGGTTGGCCGCGATGGCCCTTTCCCATTTGTCACCATTGCTGAGCAGTTTGGCCTTGTCGTAAAGCAATTCCTCGCGGGTTTCAGTGGCGTATTCGAAATTCGGCCCCTCGACGATGGCATCGACCGGGCAAGCTTCCTGACAGAACCCGCAGTAGATGCATTTGGTCATGTCGATGTCGTAGCGGGTGGTGCGGCGGCTGCCGTCATCTCGCGGCTCGCTATCGATGGTGATCGCCTGCGCGGGGCACACGGCCTCGCACAGCTTGCACGCGATGCAGCGTTCCTCGCCGTTCGGATAGCGCCGCAGCGCGTGTTCACCCCGGAAGCGGGGCGAGAGCGGAGCCTTCTCGAAGGGGTAGTTGATCGTCACCTTGGGCTTGAAGAAATACTTCAGCGTCAAGGCGTGCGCCTTGAGAAATTCCCAGAGGGTGAACGATTTGATGAGGTGGGAAATGGTCATGACTGAGCGCTCGCTCGAAAGGCTGCGAGGGTGATCGCCTCTACAGTGGTGCACCTGCCGCCGATCCGCTTAGTGGGCTGGATTGAGACCCCCTCGGCAATATTTGGAGGAAGATATACAATTTCGGCGCGATAGGAATCGGCGTGGAGTTCTTTGCCGTTGATTGACAGCATTGTAAGCGGGGTACTTCCCGAGTCCTTTTGGAAATATTGAATCTCAAACTCGTCCGGCCATTTGTCCTGGACATAATATGAAAGTCTATTTCCAGCCGACAATCCATTCAAAACAAACAGTTTTGAAGCGTCTTCGATCTGCGGACTTTTGTCATTCTTGTGTTGGATTCCACCATACCAAATCCTGATCCGCTCAAGCTGCTGCTTGCCAGTCTGGAAATAACAATCAAATCCTTGGCCTTCGAATGCCTTGTCGGCCGCCTGCGTGGGAACCGTCACAAGCGTCATGACCGCAGAGAACAAGATCGCAACGCACCTCATACCCCGTACCTCGTCAGCATCAGCCACCCGCTCACCAGCACCACGAACAGCAGGCTCATTGGAAGGAACACCTTCCACCCGAGGCGCATCAGCTGGTCATAGCGGTAGCGCGGCACGGTCGCCCAGATCCAGCTGAACATGAAGAAGAACATGAAGGTCTTGAGCAGGAACCAGATGATCCCCGGCACCATGTAAAGCGGCGCCCAGTCAAGCGGCGGCAGCCACCCGCCCCAGAACAACAGCGTGTTGAGCGAACACATCAGCAGGATATTGGCATACTCGCCCAGCCAGAACAGCGCGAAGGCCATCGAGGAATACTCGGTCTGATAGCCCGCGACCAGTTCGCTTTCCGCCTCGGTCAGATCAAACGGCGCACGCGCGGTTTCCGCCAGCGCCGAGATGAAGAACACCACCCACATCGGAAACAGCAGCGGGTGCACGACATAGGCGTTGATCACGCCGAGGCCGAAACCCTGCTGCGCATTGACGATCCCGCTCATGTTGAAGGTGCCGGCAAACAGCACCACGCAGACCAGCACGAAACCAATCGAGACTTCGTAGGAAATCATCTGTGCCGAAGCCCGCATCGCGGAGAAGAACGGGTATTTGGAGTTCGACGCCCACCCGCTCATCACCACGCCGTAAACCCCCATCGAGGAGATCGCGAGGATGTAGAGCAGGCCGACGTTGATGTCCGCCAGCACCACGCCCGCATCGAACGGGATCACCGCCCAGGCGGCCAGCGCGACGGTGAAGGTGATGATCGGCGCGAGCAGGAAGATGCCCTTGTTCGCGGCGCTCGGGATGATTGTCTCTTGCAAAAAGACCTTCAGGCCATCCGCGAAGGACTGTAGCAGGCCGAATGGCCCGACCACATTCGGCCCGCGCCGCATCATGATCGCGCCCAGCACCTTGCGATCAACATAGATCACCATCGCCACGCTGAACATGACGAGGAGCGAGATGATCAGGATCCCCGCAAGCGTCGCGATGGTCCAGGCCCATTCGTAGCTGAGGCCGAGGGATTGGAAGAAGGCGGTCATCAGTCGCAACCTCCATCAGCGCCGCCACCAGAGCAATCATCAAACCCTGAAACGCCGTAGCTGCCACCAGCAGCCGCACCCGCCCCAGCATCGGGACCCGATGCCTTGCTGTTTCTCACAAATTTCGGGGCAAAGGTCGCTGCGGCCCACAGAACCGCGAGAAATGCGACCGCTCCACCCAAAGTGACAAAGACGTTCATTCCGCTGCCTCCTTCACATCGGCCCCGTGCAGCAGTTCATCCGAACAGCGCTGCATCACTGCGCTGGCGCGGGCGATGGGGTTGGTGAGGTAGAAATCCTTGACCGGGTAGCCGGTGATCTCGCCTTCGGCCTTGGCGCCGCTGTCGGGTTTGGGCAGCGCGCCGTAATCGGCTAGGCCTTCCTCACCCAGCGCGGGCACGGCGGCAATCATTGTGGCCTGCAATTCGCCAAAGCTGTCAAAGCCCACGGTGACACCCAGCGCATCGGCGAGCGCGCGCAAGATCGTCCAGTCCTCGCGCGCATCACCGGGGGCGAAGACCGCCTTCTCGGCGAACTGCACCCGGCCCTCGGTGTTGACGTAAGTCCCGTCCTTTTCGGCATAGGACGCGCCCGGCAAGATGATGTCGGCGTGATGCGCGCCCTTGTCACCGTGGTGGCCGATATAGACCTTCAGCGACCCGGCGAACGGCGCGTAATCCATCTCGTCCGCGCCGAGGCTGAGCAGAACCTTCGGTTTGGCGGCGGCGATGTCGCCCATCCCACCCGGAAGGGTAAAGCCGAGCATCAGCGATGCTATGCGCGCTGCCGAAATGTGCAGAACGTTGAACCCGTTCCAATCGTCACGCACCAATCCGAACTTGCCCGCCAGCTTTAATGCCGCACCCAGCGCGCCCTTGGCCAGCGCTGCCGCGCCGAGGATCACCGCCGGACGTTGGGCTGCCTTCATGACGTCGCCCAATTCCTTGGGCACGCGGTTGAGGATTTTCAGATCGGAACCGAGGAAGGTCGCCGGGAAGGTCGTTTCCCATTCCGGGCCGACGATAAAGACCTTGGCCCCCGCCTTCACCGCCTTGCGCAGCCGGACATTGAGCAGCGCGGCTTCCCAGCGGACATTGCTACCCACGATCAGGATCGCGTCAGCCGTTTCGATCCCCGCAAAGGTGCTGTTGAAGTTCACCGCCGCAAGGTTCGACACGTCATAGGTCATGCCGGTCTGGCGCGCTTCGGTGAGGTTCGAGCCGCAGGCGCCCAACAGCGCCTTGGCCGCAAACATCGTCTCGGCATCGAGCAAATCGCCCGCGACTGCCGCGATGCTGGACTTGTCGTCCTGCAATGCGCCCGCGATGATGCCGAAAGCTTCAGTCCATTCCGCCGGTTGCAGCTTGCCCTCACGGCGCACCCACACCCGGTCCAGGCGGCGCTTGGTGAGGCCATCGACCTGATAGCGGCCCTTGTCGCTCAGCCACTCCTCGTTGACGTCGTCATTGATGCGCGGCAGCGCGCGCATGACTTCGCGGCCCTTGGAATGGAGCGTGATGTTGGCACCTACCGCGTCCGACACGTCGATGCTGAGCGTCTTCTTCAGTTCCCAAGGCCGCGCCTCGAAGGCATAGGGCCGCGAGGTCAGCGCGCCGACCGGGCACAGATCGATGACGTTCGCCGAAAGCTCGTGCGAAGCCGCCTGTTCCAGATAGGTGGTGATCTGCATATCCTCGCCGCGATACAGCGCGCCGATCTCGTCCACGCCCGCGATCTCTTCCGAGAAGCGCACGCAGCGGGTGCAGTGGATGCAGCGGGTCATGATCGTCTTGATCAGCGGGCCCATGTATTTCTCGGTCACCGCGCGCTTGTGCTCGTGATAGCGCGATCCGCCGCGGCCATAGGCGACCGCCTGATCCTGAAGATCACACTCGCCGCCCTGATCGCAGATCGGGCAATCGAGCGGGTGGTTGATGAGCAGAAACTCCATCACCCCTTCGCGGGCCTTCTTGACCATGGGCGAATCGGTGCGGATTTCCTGACCTTCGGCAGCCGGCAGCGCGCACGACGCTTGCGGCTTGGGCGGCCCGGGCTTCACTTCAACCAGACACATCCGGCAATTGCCCGCGATGCTGAGGCGTTCGTGATAGCAGAAACGCGGGATTTCCTTGCCCGCCAGCTCACACGCCTGCAGCACGGTGGCGCCCGCCGGGACTTCGATTTCAACGCCGTCTACGGTGACTTTAGGCATCAGCATTCTCTGATTTGGTGATGAGGCGCAACGCCGCCGTGGCCAGCACGGCGCGCATTGCGGGGGGTGACATCTCGAACTGCGCCTCAATCTTCGCAACTTGCGAGCAGGCGCTGACAGCAGCGAAAAGCGGAGCGGTAGCTGCGGTTTCCGCCTCGCTCGCGGGCTCCGATGCGAACAGCGCCGCAACCTGATCGGGCAGCGAACGGGCCAGACACTGCGCCAGCGCATCGGTGGGTGAATAGGTGGCGGCCGAATGACTGGCCGCTCTTGCCAACCGCACATTGATCGGCTGCGCGCCTTGTTCGAGCAGGTTTTCAGCAACAGCTCCGGCAAAAAGGAGATTGTTGCTGCGCATTACCCCGCGACGCCCAAGGGTATCTTCGGCGCAGTTCCTTTCGGCATCCTGCGACAGCATCCGCAGGCCCGTGCGGTAGCCCGACGAACGGAAATCCTGCGTCAGGACACGCAGGCTCTCCTGCGGCTTGCGCTCGGCCACGCAGCGGCCATAGGCGTCAAGCACCTGGCGCGCGGCCGGATCAGGCGCCTGATCTTGCTGCGCCATTGCAGGAGCCGCGCTTAATGCCATGGCGACGGCGATCGCATAAACCGGAAACTTCATTCCGCCGCCTCCAATTTCGCAGCCGCAGCGAGTTCATAGGCGACCGCTCCAAGGCGGACGCGCAAATCGAGGCGACCAAACCCAAGCTTCGTTCCTTGCTCGACGGGCAGGCAGCCGTTCATGGTGTCTCCAAGCTGACTGAATACCGCGCTTTCTTCATCGGAAAATGGCTTGGTAGCCAGCAATGAGGCAACCCGATGGTAGTCCTTGCGCGACACACATTCCGCAAAACGGCGCAGCCCAATTGCAAGGCGTGCCTTGGGTTCGGCGGTACGGTTCAACCGTTCCTCGGAATAAAGCTCTGGGACGGATGCAAACTCAGATGACGCAGCGTGCCTGAAAAAGCGCGCAACATAGGCTCCGGCGACGGTGTCACGCATGATGCCCGCTGTCATCTTGAGCTGACCGCCGCCTGACAGGCATTCGCTGTTTTTGGTCGCCAGATTCTGGGTAGCCTCATTGCGCGCGTCAGAATTTTTTGGTGCGGAAAGCATTTGCTCAGCGCGCCACCTATCCCGCGTCAGCGCGCAATTAGCGTATTCCCAGAACTTCACGGCCGTTGCTTCCTCATCCGCAGCCTCGGCATTTGCCGGAGATGTGGCGAGCAGGCTGACGCCCGCGAGTGCCAGGAGAATATAGTGCAGCGCCCGCTTCACTCCGCCGCCTCCCGGGCCTCTGGCGCAAACTGCGCGTTATGCTCATGGATCCGCCGCTCCAGCTCGGGGCGAAAGTGCCGGATCAGGCCCTGGATCGGCCACGCCGCCGCGTCGCCCAGCGCGCAGATGGTGTGGCCTTCGACCTGTTTCGTCACCTCGTGCAGCATGTCGATTTCCTCGATTGCGGCATCGCCGGTGCGCAGGCGCTCCATCATCCGCCACATCCAGCCCGTGCCTTCGCGGCAGGGGGTGCATTGGCCGCAGCTTTCGTGTTTGTAGAAATAGCTGAGGCGGCTGATCGCGCGGACGATGTCGGTGGACTTGTCCATCACGATCACCGCCGCCGTGCCGAGGCCGCTGCCCAGTTCCTTCAACCCGTCAAAATCCATCAGCGCGTTGCGAATCTGCGCCGCCGGAACCAGCGGCACCGACGAACCGCCGGGGATCACCGCCAGCAGATTGTCCCACCCGCCGCGAATGCCGCCGCAGTGCTTTTCGATCAGCTCTTCAAAGCTGATGCTCATCGATTCCTCGACGACGCATGGCTTTTCCACGTGGCCCGAAATCTGGAACAGCTTGGTGCCCTTGTTGTTCTCACGCCCAAAGCTTGAAAACCACGTCGCCCCGCGCCGCAGGATCGTCGGCGCGACTGCTATGCTTTCGACGTTGTTGACCGTGGTCGGGCAGCCATAGAGCCCCGCGCCTGCCGGGAACGGGGGCTTGAGGCGCGGCTGGCCCTTTTTGCCTTCGAGGCTCTCGATCATCGCGGTTTCTTCGCCGCAGATGTAGGCGCCAGCGCCACGGTGCATGAACACGTCGAAATCATAGCCCGACTTGCAGGCGTTCTTGCCAATCAGGCCCGCCGCATAGGCCTCGTCGATCGCCTTCTGGAGCGTTTCGGCCTCGCGGATATATTCACCGCGCACGTAGATATAGGCCGCCCGCGCGCGCATCGCGAAGCCTGCGACCAGCGCGCCTTCGATCAGCTTGTGCGGATCGTGGCGCAGGATTTCACGGTCCTTGCAGCTGCCGGGTTCGGATTCGTCGGCGTTGATGACGAGAAAGCTCGGCCGCCCGTCGCGGCTTTCCTTGGGCATGAAGCTCCACTTCAGGCCCGTCGGGAAGCCCGCCCCGCCGCGTCCGCGCAGGCCGCTGGCCTTCATTTCCTCGATGATCGCATCCGGCCCGCGAGCGAGCAGCGCCTTGGTATCGTCCCAATCACCGCGCGCCTGCGCTGCCTTCAGGCCCCAGTCCTGGAAGCCGTAGACATTGGTGAAGATGCGGTCCTTATCCGCCAGCATTGATGCGTCCTTCGTTATTGGCCTTTGCTTTGGCGCGCTTCAACCGCACCAGCGAAACCACCTGAAACGCGAGGCCCAATCCCATCAGGATAACGCCCATATTCATCTGCCCGGTCGCGCTCAGCATCGCGCCCAGCGCAAAGCCGGAAAGGCCGAGTATGGCAAAGGCCAGCGTCACCGCGTTCACCCGATCGCCCCTTGCTGCCACAGCCCGGCGAGCACCGCGAGAATGACGATGATCACCCCCACGCGCATCAGCCCCATCAGCACCTTGTAGGCGATGAAGGCGAGGATCAGCGCACCGATAATCGAGATGGTGGCGGTCATTTAATCAATCCTCCCCGCACCGGGGAGGTGGCAGACGCGCAGCGGCTGACGGAGGGGGTTCGCGTGGGAGGGCTGCGCTTGTCGCGAGTCCCCTCCACCACCTGCGGTGGTCCCCCTCCCCTTGGCGGGGAGGATTTTGGCGAGCGCCATCACCATTCCCCCCGGTAATCGCGGTTGGCGCTGACCATGTCCTTGAGCGTGGTCGGCCCGCCCGAAGGTTCAGACGTGTGCCGCCCCGGTTCCTGCGTGCCCGCCTTCGGAGTCTTCCCCGCCGCGAGCGCATCGAGCACCGCGTCTAGGCGTTCGGGCGTCAGATCTTCATAATTGTCGTCATTGATCTGCACCATCGGCGCGGTGGCGCAATTGCCCATGCATTCGACTTCGGTGAGGGTCCACAGCCCGTCCGCCGAAACGTGGCCCTTCTCCATTCCGCGTTTCTTGCAGGCGGCAATGATGTCGTCGCTGCCGCGCAGCATGCAGGGCGTGGTTCCGCACACCTGCACGTGGAATTTGCCGACGGGCTTGAGGTTATACATGAAGTAGAAGCTGGCGACTTCGAGCACGCGGATCACCGGCATCCCGAGATATTGCGCGACATATTCGATCACCGGCAGTGGCAGCCAGCCCTGCGTATCGGTCTCAGCCCCGACCTGCCGCTGGGCGAGATCGAGCAGCGGCATCACAGCCGATTTCTGGCGGCCTTCGGGATATTTGGCGATGTGCCAGTCAGCGGTTTTCTTGTTCTCCGGCGTCCAAGCGAACGCGCTCCAGCGCGCGCGCAGTTCGGGAGTGTCGGGTGCGGGGGTGCGGTCAGCCACGGGTCAGTCCAAACTTGTTCAAACGGAGGAATCGCACCGACAGAAAGAAGTAAATCGCAATCACCGGCCCGGCCCCAAGCAAGCTGGCGAGGTTAAACCCGATTTGATCCCCGAAGGCATCAACAGACGCATATTGCGCTGCCTTCGCCAACACGACCATCAAGCCAATCATAGTCAACGCGACCAAAATCTTGAGAGCCCTCACCGGTCACACTCCCCGAAACTGTCGGTCATTGCGAGCGTAGCGAAGCAACCCAGTCCTGCGCTCGCTGGATTGCCGCGTCGCCTGCGGCTCCTCGCAATGACGGGGCGTTGTGAAACGAGCGTCACCGGTCACACTCCCCGAACACCACGTCGATCGCGCCCAGAATGGCGGTCGCGTCGGGCAGCATGTGGCCTTTGCACATGAAGTCCATTGCCTGCAGGTGCGAGAACGCCGTGGGGCGGATCTTGCAGCGATACGGCTTGTTGGTGCCGTCGCTGACCAGATAGACGCCGAATTCGCCCTTGGGGCTTTCGGTCGCGACATAAACCTCGCCCGCGGGCACGTGGAAGCCTTCGGTGTAGAGCTTGAAGTGGTGGATCAGGCTTTCCATCGACTGCTTCATCTCGGCCCGCTTGGGGGGGGAAACCTTGGAATCGCTGCTGGCAATCGGCCCGGCGGGCAAATCGCGCAGGCACTGGCGGATGATCTTGGCGCTTTCGTAAACTTCCTTCACGCGCACCATGAACCGATCATAGCAATCGCTGTTGGTGCCGACAGGAATGTCGAACTCCATCCGGTCATAGACGTCATAGGGCTGGCTTTTACGCAAGTCCCACGGGATGCCCGCCGCGCGGATCATCGGGCCGGAAAAACCCCAGGCAATCGCATCATCGCGGCCCACCACCGCAATATCGACATTGCGCTGTTTGAAGATGCGGTTGTCGATCACCAGGCTCATCGCGTCTTCGAACAACTGGAAGAAGCGGTGGTCGAGCCAGTCGCCGATATCGACCAGCAGCTTTTCCGGCACGTCCTGATGCACGCCGCCGGGCCGGAACCACGCCGAGTGCATCCGCGCACCGCTCGCGCGTTCGAAGAAGTTCATGCAATCTTCGCGCAGGTCCATGATCCACAGGTTCGGCGTGAACGCGCCGACATCGAGGATGTGCGCGCCCATGTTGAGCATGTGGTTGGAAATGCGGGTCAATTCAGCGAACAGCACCCGCAGGTATTGCGCCCTGATCGGCACTTCGAGATTGAGCAGTTTCTCGATCACCAGCACATAGGAATGTTCCTGACACAGCGGCGAAACGTAATCGAGCCGGTCAAAATAGGGCAGCGCCTGCAGATACGTCTTGTGTTCGATCAGCTTTTCAGTGCCGCGGTGGAGCAGGCCGACATGCGGGTCGATCCGTTCGATCACCTCACCATCCAGCTCCATCACCATCCGCAACACGCCGTGCGCGGCCGGGTGCTGCGGGCCGAAATTGATCGTGTAATTGTTGATGACCGCGCCATCGGTGGTCGGCGATTCTTCGCGTTGCATGGTCATTTTTTCGCCCCCCCTTCCGGCTTCGCGGGGGGAGCCTTCTCGTCAGCCTTCTCGTCTCCGGGAAGCACGTAATCCGCGCCTTCCCACGGGGAGAGAAAATCAAATTCACGCATTTCCTGCACCAGTTCGACCGGTTCATACACCACCCGCTTTTCCTCTTCGGAATAGCGTAGTTCGGTGTAGCCGGTCAGCGGGAAATCCTTGCGGAATGGGTGGCCTTCAAACCCGTAATCGGTGAGGATGCGGCGCAGATCGGGGTTGCCCGCGAAGGTGACGCCGAACATGTCGAAAACTTCGCGTTCCAGCCAGCCGGCGTTGGGCCACAGCGTCGTGACAGTCGGAACCGGGGTGTTCTCGTCCGCCGAACATTTCACCATCACGCGGTGATTTTTGGTCAGGCTCAGGAGCATATAGACCACCTCGAACCGCTCTGCGCGGTCGGGGTAATCGACGCCTGCGATTTCCATCAACTGCTGATACTGGTGATCGTCACGCAAGCTGCGCAGCACCTGTTCAATGGCATCGCGCTGGACGCGGAACGACACCTCGCCGTGCGTTTCTTGCGCATCGATCAGCCACACGCTGATGCTTTCGCTGATCGCGTCAATCACGCCTTCGTTGGAGGCGAATTTCGGGGCGGAGTGGAGAACGGCCATCGCCCTTACCTCTCAATCGTGCCAACGCGGCGGATTTTGCGCTGCAATTGCATCACGCCGTAAAGCAGCGCCTCAGCCGTCGGCGGGCATCCGGGCACGTAAATATCAACCGGCACGATCCGGTCGCAGCCGCGAACCACCGAATAGCTGTAGTGATAATAGCCGCCGCCGTTGGCGCA
>JAHJSJ010000269.1 GCA_018830415.1 Alphaproteobacteria bacterium
CACAGATTGATCATTTCCTGACAGAATTGGGCGCCTGACCCAGCAGGCGACTATGCTCGCCCCAGCATTGGTCAGGACAGCGCGATATCCGGCGCGTCTTCCTGTTTCATGCCGACGACGTGATAGCCCGCATCGACATGATGTGTCTCGCCAGTCACGCCCGATGCGAGGTCGGACAATAGGTAGAGCGCCGCGCCGCCAACATCCTCGATCGTGACATTGCGGCGCAGCGGGGCGTTCAGCTCGTTCCATTTGAGGATGTAGCGGAAATCGCCAATCCCGCTCGCCGCCAGCGTCTTGATCGGCCCGGCGCTGATCGCGTTGACGCGGATATTGCGTGGCCCCAGATCATTGGCGAGGTATTTGACGCTGGTTTCCAGCGCCGCCTTGGCCACGCCCATCACGTTGTAATGCGGCACAACCTTTTCCGCGCCGTAATAGCTCAGCGTCAGGATCGCGCCGCCATTTTCCGGCATCATCGCGGCGGCGCGCTGGGTGATCGCCACCAGCGAATAGGCCGAAATGTTCATCGTCATCAGGAAATTGTCGAGGCTGGTATCGACATAGTGCCCGCGCAGTTCGTTCTTGTCGGAAAAGCCGATCGCGTGAACCACGAAGTCGATGCTGTCCCAGCGCTGTTTCAGCGCCGCGAAGGCGGTATCGAGCGAATCCATGCTCGACACGTCGCATTCAAAGGTGAAATCGCTGCCCAGTTCGGCGGCGAGCGGGATCACGCGTTTGGCCAGTGCATCGCCCTGATAGGAAAATGCCAGCTGTGCGCCGTGCTCTGCCAGCTTTTTGGCAATCCCCCAGGCCAGCGACTTGTCATTGGCCAGCCCCATGATCAGGCCGCGTCTGCCGTGCATCAAACCGGGCATTGATCCGTTCATTCCGTCATCTCCTCGCGTTCTTCGCCAAACGCTGTGTGCGGCTGTGTCAGAGCCAACGCCGCATTCAATTCTGCGCCAATAACCAGCCCAAGCCCGACGAGCCAGAAAAACAACAAGGTAATCATGCTTCCGGCCAGACTGCCATAGGTCAGGTCATAGGTGAAGAACTGCCGCAGCACCACCGGCAGCGCGGCGGCAACGCCCAGCCACCACAGCATCGTGAACGCCGCACCGGGCCAGCGCGGCGCGCCGCTTTTGCGATATTGCGCCGGGGTCAGCCTGACAAACAGCACATAGAGCGACCCGGCCAGCCCCAGCGCAGGCAGCAGCCGCGACAGTCTGAGCGGTGCGATCACCTCACCCAGTTGCGGGAGGGCGGCAATGATGACCTGCTGCACCGCGCCGATGGCCACCTGCGCGAACAGCGACAGCATCAACACCACCACCGCTGCCAGTGTCAGCCCGGCGGACAGCAGCCGGGTTTTCCAGAACGCGTGTACCGGCGGCGTGTCATAGGCGCGGCGCAGGATGTCGCGGATCGTTTCGATCAGGCTTGATACCGTCCACAGGCCAACCGCCGCGCCGAGCCATAACAACCAGCCCGAACGCGCATAGATCACGTCTTCGGCGACCGGCCCGATCACGCTGGCGACCGAATCCGGCAGCGCCCGCGCGACCGCAGCGATCATCGCTTCGGCATTGGCCCGCCCGCCGAGCAGATCGAACAGCGCCGCGCCCAGAATGAAGAACGGGAAAATCGCCAACATCGACAGATAGGCAAGATTGCCCGCGTGGATGAAGCCATCGTTGAAGGTGCCGGTAATGACCCGGCGGATCACCTGCACGGCCTGTTTAAAGGGGGCGGTGTCGATCACCGGATAAATGCCCGCGCGCCCGGCCCGCTACAGGCCGAACTTCTCCCGCGGGCGGGCGGTGTCAATCCAGCCTTCGAGCCGTTGTTCCAGCGCAGCCAGATCTTCCGGAAGCTGGATTTCGAGCGTGACCAGCTGATCGCCGCGTTCGGGCTTGCCATCCACAGCCTTGCCGTTCTTCTTTGTCCAGCCCTTGCCCGCCAGCCGCAAAACCGTGCCGCCGTTGGTGCCCGCCTTGATCGTCAGCATCACCGCGCCATCGACCGTCGGGCATTTGACCTTCGCGCCGCGCACTGCCTCGTCAAGTGTGATCGGCAGATCCATGCGGATATTGTCGCCTTCGCGCCGGAAGAACGGATGGCTGCCGACCTCGACCATCACGATCCCGTCACCATATCCGCCGACCCCGAGTTGCCCCTTATCCTTGAGGCGCATGATCGTGCCATCATCGACGCCGGCGGGCAGTTTGAGGTTGATCGCCTTGCCATCGGCCAGCGTGATGCGCTGATCTCGCCCGGCGGCGGCATCGACGAAAGGAACGGCGAGGCGGTACTGGATATCGGCCCCGCGACGCGGCGGCGGGGGTGGCGGAGGCTGGCGGCCAAAACCCCGGCGCGCGCCTGCACCCGGCTGCTGGCGCGATTTGCCCCCGAACAGCCCTTCGAAAAGGTCGCTGAGATCAACCTCATCGGGGCCGACCCCGCCAAAATCCGCGCCGCCCGGCCCCGCGCCATACGTGCCCCCGCCTCGGTGGCCGCCGCGCGCGCCCATCCCGGCAAAGGGGTTGGTGGGATTGCCTTCGCCATCAATTTCGCCGCGATCATATTGCGCGCGTTTGTCCTTGTCGGACAGCAGATCATAGGCGCGGGTGACATCGGAAAATCTCTCCGCCGCGTTGGGTTTGTCCTTGTTGCGATCGGGGTGCAGTTCCTTCGCGAGCTTGCGATAGGCGCTCTTGATATCCGCTTCGGATGCGGTGCGGGCAATGCCAAGTGTGCTGTAAGGATCGCGCATGGTGATTTAGCTAGGTGCAACAGTGGCAAGTGGCAAGCATCGAGCCGCACGAACGAACAGACGAAATTCACCATGCGCGCCTTTTCCCGGCGGGCGCAGGTGCCTATGTCCCGTGTGCAGCAACATAGTAAGGAAGCCCGATGTCCAGCGCACCCCCCCTTGATGATGCCCAGCTTGCCGCCAGCGTGCTGCCCGCCGGGGCTGATCCGTTTGCGCTGTTTGACGAATGGTTCGCCGCAGCCCATGCCAGCGAGCCGAATGATTCCAACGCCATGGCGCTCGCCACGGCGACGGCGGATGGCGCGCCTTCGGTGCGGATGGTGTTGTTGAAGGGCCACGGCGAGGATCAGATCGCGGGCGGGGGCTTCACCTTCTTCACCAACGCGACAAGCCGCAAGGGCGCGCATATCCGCGCCAATATGCAGGCGGCGTTGCTGTTCCACTGGAAAAGCCTGCGCCGCCAGATCCGTATCGAAGGCCCGCTGATCGAAGTCAGCCCCGAGGCCGCAGACGCCTATTTCCACTCGCGCCCGTTCAAAAGCCAGGTCGGCAGCGCGGCGAGCGACCAATCGCGCCCGCTGCCTGACCGCCAGACCTATTTGACCCGCGTGCAGGAAATCTGGGCCGCGCACGAGGGCGACGGCAAGGTGCCGCGCCCACCGCACTGGACGGGGTTCACGCTGTCGCCCCGCCGGATCGAGTTCTGGATTGATCGCGACAACCGGCTGCATGACCGGCGCGAATTCATCCGCGCTGCTGCCGATGCGCCGTGGTCGGACACGCTGCTTTACCCCTGAGGAACCGCAAGATGCCGCAATCGATCCCCTATTGGCACGTCGATGCCTTTTCCGCTGTGCCGTTCGGCGGCAATCAGGCGGCGGTGATGGTGCTGGACGAATGGCTGCCCGATGATGTGCTGGTGGGAATCGCGGCAGAGAACCTGTTTGCCGAAACCGCCTTCGTGGTGCGCGATACGACCGGAGCGGCGGACTGGGAGTTGCGCTGGTGCACGCCCGCCGAAGAGGTCAGACTGTGCGGCCATGCCACATTGGCGAGCGGGCATGTGCTATTGGGCCGGGATGGGGGAGAAAAGGTCACTTTTCGCACCCGTCAATCAGGCATCCTCGAAGTGCGCCGCGCAAATGGTGCGTATGAAGTGGGGCTACCCTGCATTGCGACGACCCCCGGTGAATGGCCAGAAGCTGCCGCTTTGCTTGGCGCAGCGCCGCTGGAGACATGGCGCAATCCGCTGGGTTATGACCTGTTCCTCTATCCCGACGAGGCGACGATTCGGGCGTTGGAGCCTGACCTGCGCGGGCTTGCAAAGCTGGGCAATAATCTGTTTGTCTGCACCGCTCCGGGCCAGCGCACAGATATTGTCAGCCGGGTCTTCGTCCCCGGCGGCGGGGTGGATGAAGACCCGGTGACCGGCGCGGCCCACGCCGTGCTCACCCCGTTCTGGGCCGAAAAGCTGGGCCGCGATCACTTTACCGCGCATCAGGCGAGCACGCGCGGCGGTGATCTGACCTGCCGCAAGGACGGGAACCGCGCATGGCTCGGCGGGCCGTGCGTCACTGTGGTTGAAGGAACCTTCTACCTCTAGCCAGCCAACCATTCCGTGATCCCCCGCGCCCCTGCGCGAGAGCGCGCTGCTTTATCTCACCGGATACAAATCCAGCACGTCGGCGGCCTGCTGCAACATCGGCGGGCGCTGCGCACTGTCCGAATGGCCGAGCCGCACCAGCGTCACGCGCTGTTCGGGCGAAACCAGCACATATTGCCCCATATGCCCGATCAGCGAAAACAGGCTTTTCGGCGCGCGATCGGGGAACAGCGGGTGTTCGCCCGGCTGAGCGCCGGGAATCGGGCGATTGAGCCACGTCTGGAACCCGTAGCGCGCAGATGCCGGGCTGGGCGTCACCATCGCTTCGACCCAGCGTTGCGGCACCAGTTGCTCGCCGCTGGGCGCGCGGCCTTTCAACCGCAGGAACTCACCGAATTTGGCCCAGTCGCGCGCGCTGGCATGCATCAGGCTGCCACCGATCATCGTGCCCGACGCATCGAATTCGGGCACCATGCTGGCCATGCCCAGCGGCCCGAACAGCCGCACCTGCAAATAATCCGCCACCGCCTGCCGCCGCGCATCGGGATCATCGCTCGCCGTCAGCGCGCGCGCGGCGATATCGGCGAGGATCACGCTGGTGTTCGACGAATATTCGAACATCTGGCCCGGCTCCGCCTCAAGCGGTTGTTCGCTTGCCCAGCGCGCCATGTCGTCGCGCCCGTCGAGGAACAGCATCCTGACTTCGCTGCTTTCATAAGGCGGATCGCCCGCTTCGGTGTGCCGCAGCCCGCTGCGCATTTGCAGCAGGTGGCGCAAGGTAATCTCGGCGCGCGGATCGCCGGGGCGCTGCCACAGCGGCACGGGCGCAGGGGCATCCAGGCTCAGCTTGCCATCGGCGATCAGCATCCCGATCAGTACCCCGGTTACCGTCTTGGCCATCGACCAGCTGATAAAACGGGTGTCCTTGTCATAGCCCGGCCCATAGCGTTCGGCGGCGAGCTTGCCGTTCGCCATCACCACCACCGCGCGGGTTTCGCCCAGCCCTTCCATCGTGAACAGATCGTCGATCTGCCGGGCGAGCTGATCCTTGGGCGCCCCCGCATCATCGGTCACAACCGCCAGCGCGGCCTCGGACAGCGGCGTTTCGGCAGGCGGCGCGGCGGTGCATCCGCTCAGTATCAGCAGGACTGGCGCGATCAGGTGCGCGCGGTTATGGCTTCGTTGGTTCAGGGTCATCGCACCCTCAATTCCCGATGTGTAAAGGCTTGGCAATGGCGAAATCACCTTCCCCGACCCGCAAGCGCGGCGCGCGCTTCGGCCTGCGCGCGGGAGTGTGGCTGCTGGTGTTGATTGTTGCGGCGCTGGGCGCGGCGGTGTGGGCGTTCCGCGAACCGATCAACGGCTATGGCAGCATCGCGTCGGCCTATTCGGCGCGGGTCGCCTGTTCGTGCCGGTTCGTCGCCGGGCGCAGCCTTGATGATTGCACCAAGGACAAGCTGGCGGGGATGGAGGCGGTGACGCTGTCTGATGACCCGGCGACCCAAAGCGTGACCGCGCGTTTCCCATTGGTGGCCGATGCAACCGCGACCTACCGCAAAGGCTATGGCTGCGTGCTGGAGAAGTGGGAGGAGTAAGTCCCCACCGATTCAACCTCACCGGCATTCAAGCGGATTTCAAATACAGGTTTAGAACCCGATCCCATTAATCAGACGGCGTATCAGCATTCACCTCTGCGCCGCCATTCACGGTCGTGGATCCGGATATTCGCAGCTTTTCTTGCCGGTGAACCTGAGACATTGATATCGTATGATCAACACCCTTGATCGTTATTGCGATGGTTCCTTCCTCGGTATAACTGATCAACCCCTTTTCTTTCAGATACCAGATGTGAAAATCAAACGCCTCGTCTGAACAGCCGACAAGTTTTTGCAATGAATATTGCCCAACGCCCGCATCCTGGGCAAAGCTACGTCTGCGACGATATAGGTGCATCAATAGCTTTTCGTGGGCTTCGCCATCCGAAAGCGCGAGCTGTTCCCCTTCTGCGCTGAATTCGCTTTCCGCAAAGGGGAAACCGATTTTGGCTGCATATTCATCGTCATACTTTGCCCGATCGTCCGGGCTCTTCAATGCTCTGTATGCTTCCAGAACGTCCCGTAATTTGTCGGTATCGGCGGTTTCGGGATGATCGGGATGGTATCGCTTCGCCAGATTGCGATACGCAGTTTCCAGCGTTTGCAGATCGCATCTGGGGTGCACATGAAGAACCGCGTAGAAATCAACAAAGGCTTGATCAGTCGTCATTCTCGATACCCCCCGGTGCCCTACTCGACTGTCAGCGAGTAACATGCCTGAACAGTATCGCAACGCGGCCATGCGCACGCAAGACGCTTATCATCTTTGCTGGCCACTGCACGGCGGAACCGGTTGAGAGGCTGGAAAATGGTCGCGGGGTTGTGTGTTGGCGGTTGATCATCACGGTGTCCCGGCGCGGCAGGTGCGTCACCCTGAATTTCTTGGACTGATGTTTGGCGGGCATGGCCGCCGAAATGAGTTGAGGCAGCAAAGGTTTAAGGCTTTGTCATGCATCTCGAAAAATCAATTCCCACCGAGTCGGCAGAGATGGAGTGCGTCTGGTGTCTGAACAGGAAGTCAGCAAGAACTGCGCCGGGATCCGAAACCCGATATCGCATGATGCCGCGAGGACTGAGATTGAGGCTTGGAGAGGTCGTTGCCTCAACGTTTTTTCCCGTGCGGAAAAATCAGTCACAGAATCGCTGGTCAAGGCGCGCGAGGCTGATGCCAAGATTCGCCTCGAACCACTTGCGGGGCAGAGACTTGCTGCACTTGGAAGGTTGGTGGTCGAGCAGCCTGCGACCGAAAGTCAAAACAGGGCTATGATGGCAGCATTATCATCTTGGCGGCAGCACGACGCAAAGCGACCTTTTTTTTCGCATGGAATCACAACTGAGCTAATTGATCGCACGGGACAATGGCATGTTCAAATAGACTTCATTGCGGTTCAGAAGTCCGCCTGTGAGCCGCGGCGCATGATCCTTAGCAAAACGGAAGCAATCCAGTTCGAAGAGGAACTTCATGCAGCTTTCAAGGCAATGTCAAATCAACTTGGGCAGCTTCGCAAGCGCGTCCAACATGTGACCAAGCATTCTTCTTAAGTGTCTGAATGCAAGCCCGACCCCGGACCAAGTCCAGGGTGACAGCGGAGTGGGATGTAGGTGGTGGGTTAGCCCCTCACCCCCGATACAGCCCGTCGATCCGTTCCTGATACCGCTCGCGGATCTTGTGACGCCTGATTTTCATGCTCGGCGTCATTTCCTCGTTCTCGATCGAGAACGCTTCATCCGCAAACGCGAATTGGCGCACTTTTTCGATCACCGACAGATCGGCATTGGTGCGATCGACTGCGGCGCGCACCGCGTTTTTGAAGGCGGGCAGTTCCTGCAACGCCTTCAAATCGAATTTCTCGTCATTCTCACGCGCCCATTCGAGCGCCCATTCAGCATCGGGCACAATCAGCCCGACCACGTAAGGCCGCTTGTCCCCGCTCACCATCGCCTGCGCGATTTCGGGCTGCAATGTCAGCATGCCTTCAATCTTTTGCGGGGCGATATTGTCGCCCTTGTCGTTGACGATCATGTCTTTCTTGCGGTCGGTGATGACGATCCGGCCCTTGTTGTCCAGGTGCCCGATATCACCGGTATGCAGCCAGCCATCTTGCAGCGTGCGCGCGGTTTCCGCCTCGTTGCGCCAATAACCGTGCATCACCAACTCGCCGCGCACCAGGATCTCGCCATCTTCGGCAATGCGCACTTCCACGCCCCTGAGCGGCGGGCCGACGGTGTCCATCTTGAGGCCCGCCGCCGGACGGTTGCAGCTGATCACCGGCCCGGCTTCGGTCTGGCCATAACCTTGCAGCATGGTGAGGCCCATCGCATCGAAGAAATTGCCGACTTCGGGATTGAGCGGCGCGCCGCCTGACACCATCGCCTTGATCCGCCCGCCAAACTTGGCGCGAATCTTGGGGCGCAGGGTTTTTTCGACAAGGAAATCCACCGGCTTGTCGCGCAGGCGTTTTTTGCCCTCTGTGGCCTTGCCAGCGATCCTGAGCGCGCTGTCCATCATGAAATTGGCGACTTTGCCCTGCTTTTCGACCTGCTTCATGATTCGGGTGCGCAACACTTCAAACAGGCGCGGGACCACGACCATGATCGTGGGGCGGGTTTCCTCGATATTGGAGGCGAGCTTTTCCAGCCCTTCGGAATAGAAGATTTCCGCGCCCACGCCGATGGGCAGATATTGCCCGCCGGAATGTTCATAGGCGTGCGAAAGCGGCAGGAACGACAGGAAGCGTTCGTCGGTGATGCCGAAATCCTCGATCAGCACCTCGGCCGCGCCCGCGACATTGCACAAAATCGCGCCGTGGTGCTGCATCACCCCGCGCGGCGCGCCGCCGGTGCCGCTGGTATAGATCAGGCAGGCGGTATCCTCGCGCGCGATCCCGGCGATGCGCGCGTCC
>JAHJSJ010000270.1 GCA_018830415.1 Alphaproteobacteria bacterium
CCCATGCCGGGCTTCCTGCGCCAGTGGGCTTATGAGACGCGCCGCCCCGATCCTGATGCTGAGTGTTTTTGTGCTTGCGTTGATTGTTTGTGTGGGCGGACAGCAGCAGCGCGGCCCGTCGCCTGCGGTTATCAACCGCGCACTGGCCACCGCCCCCGGCGCCGCGCAGCCAAGCACGATCGTGGCCACCGAAATCGCCTTTTCCCGCGCCGCACGCGAAAACGGACAGTGGACCGCATTTCGCATGTTCGCGGCCCCCGGCGCGCTGCTCCACGGTGAAAACGGCCCCTTCGCAATCGAACCCTGGCTCGCCACGCAAACCGATCCACCTGCCGCAGTGCAATGGGAACCGCGCGCGGTGGTGATCAGCTGCGATGGGGCGGTCGCCGTCAGCCACGGACGCATCACCACGCCCGAGGGCAAGGTCGGCAATTTTCTGACCGTGTGGGAACGCCAGAGCGGCGGCGATTATCGCTACATCTTCGATGTCGGCGGACTCGATGTGCCGCAGCCCCCGCCGCGCAAACCGGTTGAGGATGGCGATATCGTCGTCACCTCGATTGATGCGGTGCAGGGCCTTGTCGCCTCATGCCCGCGCCGTGATGCCGCGATCCCACCGCCGCCCGCGATCCCCGTGGGCGATGAAGGCAAGGCCGATGCCCGCCTGTCGCGCGACGGCACCTTGCGTTGGCGCTGGGAACACCGCGATGATGGCACCCGGTTTGCCGCTGCCGACTATTTCTATCAGGGTCGTTGGCTCACCGCGTTTGAGCAACACCTTGCGCCGACAAGCGGAGAGTGATGGTGCTGACCGAGTTGTTCTTCTCCGCCTTTGTCACCTTCTTTGTGGTGATCGACCCGCCGGGGTGCGCGCCGATCTATGCCGGGCTGACCAAGGGCGCGAGCGCGCAGCAGGCGCGCAGCATGGCGCTGCGGGCGACCTTTATCGCCGCCATAATCCTGCTGATCTTCGCATTGTTCGGTCAGCAATTGCTGGGCGCGCTGCATATTGAATTGAATTCGTTCCGCATCGCCGGTGGGCTGATGCTGTTCTTCATCGCGTTTGACATGGTGTTCGAAAAGCGCACCCAGCGCCGCGAGGAACGCGCCGAAAAAGTCGCCGCCTCACCAGAGATTGAGGATGTCTCGGTGTTCCCGATGGCCATGCCGATGATGGCCGGGCCGGGCGCAATCGCCGCAGTGATGCTGCTGATGAACGAGGCAGACGGTCTGACACAATCGTTCGAAGTGCTCGGCGCGCTTGCAGCGGTGCTGGTGATTACCGGAGCAGCACTGGTCGCGGCAGGCCCGCTGATCCGGCTGCTGGGCGACAAGGTTGAAGCCGTGATCACCCGCCTGCTCGGCGTGTTGCTGGCCGCGCTGGCGGCGCAATATGTGATCGACGGGCTGAAAGGCAGCTTCGGTTTGTGACGGGTTCAGACCCACGTTGATGTTGCGCTGACCAAAGCGAAGGGGGGATATTTCCGCCCCCGGCCTTGTCCTTGCACGCGCTATCGGGAATCCCATCGTGGATGGCAATTCTTTCGGACAAATGGATTCGCGCGCAGGCTCAGGCACACGGCATGATCGAGCCGTTTGTCGAGGCGCAGCGGCGTGACGGGGTGATCTCCTACGGCCTATCGTCTTACGGATATGACGCGCGGGTGGCACCGGAGTTCAAGATCTTCACCAATGTCAATTCATCGGTAGTCGATCCCAAGGCGTTCGATCCCGATAGCTTTGTCGACCGCGAAACCGATGTCTGCATCATTCCGCCCAACAGCTTTGCACTGGCGCGCACGGTCGAATATTTCCGCGTGCCCGAAGATGTTCTGGTGATCTGCCTTGGTAAATCGACCTATGCACGCTGCGGGATCATTGTGAATGTGACGCCGCTGGAGCCGGGCTGGGAAGGTCACGTGACGCTGGAGTTTTCGAACACCACCCCGCTGCCTGCCAAAATCTATGCCAATGAAGGCGCGTGTCAGTTCCTGTTCCTGCAAGGCAACGAACGCTGCGAGACCAGCTATAAAGACCGTGCGGGCAAATATATGGGCCAGCGCGGAGTGACGCTGCCGCGATTGTAACTCCTTCACGTCATGCCAGCGTAAGCTGGCGTCTCGGGCGGAAATGCGGCATTAATCCACTTGAGGTTCCAGCCTTCGCTGGAATGACCATTTCAAGAGGGATCATATGGCCACCCGCGAATTCGACATCATCGTTTACGGCGCCACCGGTTATACCGGGCGGCTCGTCGCTGAATATCTCGCCCACCATTATGGCAGCCGCGCTGATGGCCCGAAATGGGCAATGGCGGGGCGCAGCCTTGCCAAGCTTGAGGAAGTGCGCGACCTGATTGGTGCGCCTGCCACCACCCCGTTGGTGGTCGCCAATGCCGATGACAGCGCCGATCTCGAAGCGATGTGTGCGCGCACCAAGGTGGTGCTGAGCACGGTCGGCCCGTATCAGCTTTATGGTGACAAGCTGGTGGCCGCCTGCGTTGCCACTGGCACCGATTACGCCGATCTGTGCGGCGAACCGGCATGGATGGCGGAGAAAATCGCCGAGCATCAGGCTGCCGCGGAAGCCAGCGGCGCGCACATCTGCTTTTCCAGCGGGTTCGATTCGATCCCCTTCGATCTTGGCGTAATGATGACGCAGAAGGCCTGCGTGGAACGCTTCGGTAAGCCTGCCCCGCGCATCCGCGGGCGGGTGCGGGCGATGCAGGGGACGTTCTCGGGCGGCACCGCCGCCAGCCTCGGCGCGACCATGAAGGCGGCGGCCAAAAGCCCTTCGATCATCAACGTGCTGCGCAACCCGTTCGCGCTGACGCCGGGGTTTGAAGGGCCGGACCAGCCTTCGGGCATGATCCCCAGCCACGAAGAGGATCTCGGCAAATGGGCAGCGCCCTTCGTGATGGCACCGATCAACACCAAGAACGTGCACCGCACTAACTTCCTGCTTGGCCACCCTTACGGCACCGACTTCAAGTATGACGAAATGATGCTGACCAGTCCCGGAGAAGCGGGCAAGGCAGCGGCCAATGCGGCCTTGGAATTCATGAAAAACCCGTTCGGTGCCAAGCCGCCCAAGCCCGGCGAAGGCCCGACTAAGGAAGAGCGCGAAAACGGCTTCTACGATGTCGTGTTCGTTGCCGACATGGCGGATGGCGGGCGGCTGCAATATGGCGTGAAGGGGCGCTATGATCCGGGCTATGGTTCAACCAGCCGGATGCTGAGCGAGACCGGAATCGCGCTGCTTTCCTGCGCCAAACCAGGCGGGATCGGCACGCCCGGCGCATTTCTGGGCGAAGATCTGGTCAAGCGGCTGGAAGATCACGCCGAATTGACCTTCGCGATCGAAAGCTGAGATGGTGAGCCCCCGCCTCCGCGGGGGACTCACAACAGGGCTCAGAAGCTCAGGCGAACACTCGCGCGGAAGTTGCGACCCACCAGCGGGACAAACTCCTTGGTGAAGCTCGCGTGACGGCGGCCGGTCACGTCGAAGATATTGTCGGCCGCGACTTGCACCGTGACGTTCTTGTTATCCGCCAGCGGTCGCCATGCGATCAGCGCGTTGACCAGCGTAAAGCTGTCAGTTGGCGTTTCAAACGTGGTCACCCGGTCCTGTCCGTCAAACCACTGCACTTCGCCGCGCACGTCGAACGCTGTGGTTTGCGCCTCCAACGCGCCAAGCAGGCTC
>JAHJSJ010000271.1 GCA_018830415.1 Alphaproteobacteria bacterium
AGCAACTCCATATTGCGCGCAAAGAGCCCCAATGTGTCGAGGCTCGATGCTGTTTCCAGCACGCCGCCAAGGGGATAGCGGCCAAAACTCGGCTTGAACGCCAGCGTGCCACAAAAGCTGCCCGGTCGGATAATCGAACCGGCGGTCTGCGTACCCAGCGCAATATCGGCCTGCCGATCCGCAACAACAGCTGCTGAACCGCTGGACGACCCGCCCGGCGTATGCCCGGCCTTGCACGGGTTGACCGTGGGGCCGGGCGAATAGGTCGCAAATTCCGCCGTTACGGTCTTGCCAAGAACGATCACCCCGGCCGCACGAAGCCGGGCAACCGCCGCTGCATCGTGGTGGGCGATGTTGCCGGCAAATATGGTGGATCCATGCGTGGTGGGCATGCCCGCAACATTGATAACGTCCTTTACGCCCAACACCGTTCCGGCAAGCGGGCCCGCGCCACCCTGTGCTGCGCGGTCCAGATGGCTCCAGCCATGAACCGCCGCGTCACGCGCGTCGATCCGCGCAAGGCATTCCTGCAGCCCCATGGACTCAGTCTGCAACCATCCGGTGCCCCCAGAGCATCGGCTGATCGTAGGTCTTGATCTCCCAGTCCGGGCCAATGTCACGAGCACCGAAGCCGTATTCGATCCAGAAGCCCGACGGCGTTTGCAGATAGAAGCTTTGCATGTGGTCGTTGGAATGCTTGCCGGGATCGAGCATGACCGGAATGCCACGGTCGCGCACGATGTCGTAGCCGTAGCCCACGTCGTCGAGCGAGTTTGCTTCGACCATGATATGCATCAGCCCACCGGCCGGGCCTGGCCCTTCCTTCATCAGGGCCAGCGTATGGTGCCGTGGGTTGCAGTGCAGGAAGACCGCATCATGGATATCCCAAGCGATATAGTCTGAAATGTCAAAGCCCATAACCTCTTCGTAGAACTTGACCGAGGCGGGCAAATCCTTGACCCAAAACACGATATGGCCAAGGCCCTGTGATCCGGTCTTGTAGCCAGAGATGCCCCGGCGCGGCGCAAAAGCCGTGTTGGTAACGAGCGGCCCATAGTAGATTTCGTTGTGTGAACCGATCATCGGACAGGTGAAGCTGTACAGCTTGCGCACCTTGCGTTCTTCGCAAAGCTCTATCGATCCGGCCGTCACTTCGGTCCCTTTTGCCTGAAGCAGCGTGGCAAGTTGATCAAGCCGCCCTTCGCTTCCAACTTCCCAGCCGACCACAGCAACGCTGTCGGTCGAGCCTGGATAAAGGGTGATTCGGTGATGATAATTATCAAGGCGATAATCGACCGCGTTCGACCCCTCGCGTGGTCTGGGCTCCATGCCAAAAACACCTTCCAGCAGGCTGCACCATTCATCGAGCTTGCTGATGTTGAGGCCGACATAGCCCAGACTATCTACGCCCATCGTGATTCTCCCGTTCAGTTGCTGGCTACAAATTGCTCGGCAAAGATATTACCCGGCGCGAGCCCTAGTGCTTCGAGATGCGCGCGCGCCGCTGCGATCATGCCGGGGGGGCCACACAAATAGGCCACACTATCTGGCGTAAGACCATCGGCAGGGGTCAACGCTTCGACCGGATTGCCGACTTGCACCCCAGCGGGTGGAGTGCCGCGATCCACCGCAATGCGCACTTGAAGCGTAGGTGACCATTGCTGATGCAAATCCAGCTGATCCAGCGCGAAGAGCCCTTCGGGTGACTGGCAGCCGAAGCTGAGGATCGTTTTGGGCTTGCGGCCGGGCACGCGCCGCAGGGCGGCAAGCATCGACAACATCGGCGCCAACCCAGTGCCGCCGGCAATCATGATGTGCGGTTCACGCACCTTTTCCTTCAGGAAAAACTGGCCGTAAGGCCCTCTGATCTCGACCACATCGTCCGGCTTCGCCTGATTTTCGAGCCATCCTGACATGATCCCGCCGGGCAAAATACGAATGAGCAGTTCGATTCGGGGAAGATCGGAGGCCATCGTCGCCATCGAATAGCTGCGCACGACTTCCGTCCCCGGCACCTTGATCTGGATAAACTGGCCAGGACGGAAATCCATGGAATAGCCTTCGGCCAGTTCGAGTTCGAAGCGGATGACATCGTTTGCGATCCGCTCGACGGCGTTGACGAAGCACTTGGCTTCAATCGGTCGGCCAGCACCGGCGGCGCTGTCATAGGCAACCGAAAAGCGGCATTCGCCCTTGGGCTCGGTAGCGCAAAGCAGGCGGTAGCCCTGCTCGCGCTCGCCCGGCAGTAGCGACACGGCCAACCCGCTGCGGTGCTCAGCCTTTCCCTCCACCAGCCGGGCCAGGCAGCTGCCACAGCTTCCGGTTCTGCATTGGAACAGGATTGGAACTTCGCCTTCAAGCGCGGCGTCAAGCACACTGTGGCCCGGCTGGACCAGAAGTTCGTGCTCGACGCCGTCTGTGAAGCCGAGAACTACCTTAGTAGTCGTTGACATTTTCAATCTTTTCAACCTTGTATCCGGGTGCCTTGCCCTGAGCGAGGCGGCGCAATCGGATGCTTGACGTCTTCGTTGCGTTGGTTACCCCCTTGCCCGGCTTGGCGATGCCGCGGTTCCAGCGCGAGGCCAGTTTGCGCCATGTGACAGGAGAAACATCGGTCTCCACCAGTTGTTCATCGTCCCAACCGGTACCATCGGTGTAGAACTCTTCCATTGCTTCACGTGCATAGAGGTCAGAGTCGTTGAAGCCGCGGATACAGAGCGGCATGTAGAGATTGTCGAAGCGATACTGGAATTTTTTTCGCTCATCGTCAGTCTTGCAGATGCGCACCATAACCTCCCAGTATTCATAAAGGTCATCAGTTATTGGAACATACCATTCGTACTGGACGACATGATCTTCGGGCCAATTTTCTACCATCAGGCACCCCGGAAGCACCACCGATGTGCGGTAGAAACGGCTATTCGCTCCTTCGATCTTCAGCCCCAGGTCTGGATTTTCCAAGATCGGCTTCCAGCGATCGGTGAACAGCCACTGCATCATCCCCTTCGGGCCGTCCTCGTCCTCGATCAATGAAATGGGCTCCTCGTGATCGGGTACGATTCCCAGCGGCAGCACCCAATCCATCGCGTGAACGATCGCGTTATCTTTGTGGACAAGGATATGCGCATTATCGAAGCCGTTTTCACAGGCAATGCGCCAGTTGGACTGCCCGGTCCGGTGCAGGCCCAGCGCAACCGCTCCTTCGTCCAGGATGCCCGGCGCATCTGGCCAGAGCGGGTGAGGGAAACGTTCATTGTTTTCCGGAAAGCGTACCGGCAAATCGTGCGCAAGCGGCGGTACATCCTCAAGCGGAAAATCATCTTCACGCACGAAGACGAAAATCATTCCGGCGATTTCTTCGACCGGATAAGTTGTCACGCCGGTCTTGCCGATAAGCTTGCTGTCAGGATTGGCGACGATCGTGTTCAGAACACCAGATGCAAGATCAAAATTGAAGCCGTGATACCAGCAGGTGATCGACGTGTCGTTAAAACAGGTCGGTTTGGCCGACAGGCGCACGCCGCGGTGAACGCACTGATCCTTGATTGCATAGAGTTTGCCTGCTGCTCGGCGCAGCAGGATTGGGATCCCGGCTATCTGGATGCCTTCAACCGCCTGTTCGGGAAGCTCTTCGCTGAACAACGCTGGATACCAGTGATTTACAAACCCCCAGGCGGCATCCTTGTAGGGCTGGTACTGGCTTTGGGTTTTTTCGTCGTTCATCCTGGCCGTGCTGATCTCATTGACCCTCACGGTCCGACGGCGAACAGGAGCTTGATCGTTCATTTTCTGCGTTCCTCTCTGGCCTTCCGGCGGCATTGTTCTCAAAGCTGTCCGGTCAAGAATTTGGCAACAACCTCATCATGTTCCTCGGGTCGCTCCCACTGCGGCCAGTGCGCGCATCCGCGCATGATATGCTTTTTGGCGCCAGGGATAATCGCTTCGAGTCTGTCAGCGGCATTTTCGCCGTGGATGGGATTCTTGTCGGTCCACAGCACAAGCGTTGGGCAGGCGATCTTGCGGATGTCATCTTCCTGCCAATAGAACTGGCTGATGTTCGGCCGGAACAAATAGTCATAATAGACAAGGAGGGCTTCCCGTGTTTCCGGGATTGTCCACAACGCCCGGCGCAGATCGATAAGCTCGTCGGTCACACCGCCCAGTGGCATGAGCCATTCTAGGCGTTTGCGCAGTGTCTCTGTGGTCGGGTTGAGCAGGGCGTTAACCGAAACCTCGCGCAAAGCATCAAGATCACTGTCGCCTTCACGTGCATGGGCCGGATCAAGGTGCATCCCCCAGGTGGTATTGAGGATCACCTTTGAGGTGCGGTCTGGATGGTTGATCGCCATGTCATAGGCGATCCAGCCACCAAGTGATTCGCCTTCGACCGCTGCCCTTTCGATTCCCATGTGATCCATCAGATTGAGCAACTGGTCGGTGAACTGGGTAAGCCAGTGGTCCTTGCTGCCCGGAGGGGTTTCCGAAAAGGGTGGACGCGACGACATGCCATGCCAAATGAAGTCGATCGCAATGGGTTGGCAAACCTTGGCCAGCCGCGTCATGTTGCGAGAATAGGTTTCCGCATGACCGCCGCCGCCATGCAACAAGAAGACGTGTTCACCGACACCTGGCGCGGAGATGACGCGCGAGCGATATTTGCCCGTGTCTATGAAGCGCGTTTCCGTTCCAAGCAGATCGACGTGAATGGATGACATTTGAATTCTCCCCATGGCAAGCACCTGACTCGATGCGTTCTGTTCGTATGAATAGATCGATTATCAATTGATTGTCAATCGAATATAAATGAAGGCCAATTTCCTCAGTTTGCGATCTGTCTGTGCGAGCGGATTCTCAAGATATGCTGGAGATCGCTCTGGATTTGGCAGGGCATCGCCACGCTGTGGAAAGAGTCGGTTGGCCTAGGAATTCATTATAAATGAATTTTCAATTGAAAATCGATTGACATCTATTCTAAGTTTGAGCATACGCTTGCAGCGCAAGGGATCGTGTCGCCGTCATCTGCGCGGCGGCGCTCAAGTCCCGATTTCGGAATCGCCTTGGGCGGGACACCAGCGGGTGGGCTGGATCAATGTGGTCAATGAGGGGAGATAAAAATTATGAAAATCCGTTATCTTTTAACCGCTGGGTGTTCGGCGTTCGCGCTGAGCTTCGCCGGAAGTGCAGCTGCGCAAGTCGTTGACCAGCAGTGCTGAGCAAGTAGTAGTCGAAGATGATGCGGGTGTCGGTGAAATCATCGTGACCGCGAACAAGCGAGAGCAATCCATCAACAAGGTTGGCCTTGCTATCACTGCGGTAAGCGGTGAGGCGCTGGCTCAACAGCGCGTTGTAAGCTTGAGTGACCTGGCCGGTGTAGTGCCCGGTCTCAGCTACACACCTTCTGCCACCCAAACACCTGTTTATACACTGCGCGGTGTCGGCTTTTACGAAACTACCTTGGCGGCCTATCCGACCACCAGCGTCTATGTCGATCAGGTTCCCCTGGCATTTCCCGCACTGGGAGCCCATGCCAACTTCGATCTGGAGCGCGTCGAAATCCTGAAAGGGCCGCAGGGCACTCTGTTCGGACAGAATTCGACCGGCGGCGCGATCAACTTCATTGCGGCCAAGCCAACCAATGAATTTTCAGCAGGTGCTGATCTCTCCTACGGGCGATTCAACCGGCTCGACATCAACGCGCATGTCAGTGGTCCGCTCAGCGATACGCTCCGGGCGCGTCTGGCGATTACGACCTCCCAAGCCGATGATTGGCAATACAGCTATACGCGCAACGATACCCTTGGTCAGGTCAACTACTACGCGGCCCGCCTCCTGCTCGACTGGGAGCCTTCCAGTCGCCTCAACTTTCAACTCAACCTGAATGGATGGCGCGACAAGAGCGATCCGCAGGCTCCGCAATACCAGACGCTGCTTTCTCAGGTGCCGCCGTT
Organism: Alphaproteobacteria bacterium; assembly: GCA_018830415.1. Taxonomy (GTDB): domain Bacteria; phylum Pseudomonadota; class Alphaproteobacteria; order Sphingomonadales; family Sphingomonadaceae; genus Erythrobacter. The sequence goes on from JAHJSJ010000271.1 coordinate 5,949, forward strand.
CACCGATCCGGCGCTCCGCGCGTATCCCTTCGCGCCATTCAACGCGCGAGCAGCCGATTGGACGCCGACCGAAATCGCGTCGCAGAATGGACCGTGGACCCCAAAGACTCGGCCCCATGCGAACAACCGCCTCTTGCAGGGCGCGCTGCGCACGAACTGGGAGGTTGCTGACGATGTAACGGTTACCGCGATCTCCTCTTACGTCGACTACAAGCCTAACCAGGGCTTCGAGACCGACGGCACATCCTTGTTCGTCGATGATTTCATCGTCGATCGCGGCTTCATCAAGTCGTTCAATCAGGAACTTCGGATTTCCAACGGCGGGAATACAAAGTTCCGCTGGGTCGTGGGCGGCAACTACGAGAAGAGCCACGTGTACGAATACCAGTTGCAGACTCTTTCTCAGATCAGCACCGCTGCGATCTTCGGCTACACAGGCGCCTATGTCTATTCTGACCAAAAGATGCGCAACTATGCGTTTTTCGCCAACGGCGAATATGATCTTGGAAGCCAACTGACGTTGAAGGCCGGGGCCCGCTATACAAACGCGCGCCGGACGGCTGCTACCTGTACGGGCGATCCCGGCGACGGCACATTTGGTGGTGTGTTTGATTCGTTGGGCAATGCTATCCAGTTGGGCTTCTTCCCGGTGGCAGGTTTCACACCGACCGGGGTTCCGGTGCCTCCCATCGGGGCTGGTTGCGCCCCGCTCGACAACACGACGCTTGATGGCACTCCAGCCACCTATCTGCCGGGCGAGTTCCGCGACACGCTCCAGGAGAATAACGTCTCGTGGCGCGCTGGGATCGATTACAAGGCTGCGCCCCGACTTCTGCTCTATGCCAACGTGGCGAAGGGCTACAAGGCGGGCAGCTTCCCGATTGCGTCGGCAGCAACCTTCGAACAATTCCTGCCAGTGGTACAGGAATCGCTACTTTCGTACGAAGCGGGCTTCAAATTCAGCTCATCCGACCGGCGGTTCAGCGCCAGTGGTGCTGCATTCTATTACGATTATCGGGACAAGCAGCTGCGCGGCAAGATCGTCGATCCGATCTTTGGAGTGCTTGACGCACTGGATAACATTCCCAAGTCCCGGATGCTTGGGTTCGAACTCGATACCACCTACACTCCCGTTGATGGGCTGACGCTGGGCCTGTCAGGCAGCATTCTGGACAGCAAGATCACCAACTTCGTCGGCCGTGATACCGCAGGCGGCGTCATCGATTATGCTGGATCGGTCATCCCTTACACCCCGAAATACCAATTGCGTCTTTCGGCGGACTACAAATGGACGGTTGGCAATGCCGAACCTTTTATCGGGGCGGTCTACTCCGTCCGCAGCAAAGCTATTGCCAATATCGGCGGCGCTCGTGGCTTGGTCATCACGCCTGATTTCCGCTCCTCGGTCCCGGCCAGCGACACTTACACGATCGACGGCTATGGCCTGCTTGATCTGCGGGCTGGCGCCTCATTTAATGACGGGCAGTGGAGCGTCATGGTATTTGGCAAGAATGTCCTGAACAAATACTATGCGAGCAACGTGTTCACAGACTATGACACGATCGCCAGATTTGCCGGACAGCCGGCTACCTATGGCGTGACAATCAGCTTCAAGTTGCAGTAAGAGGTGACGGGGCGAGCTAGGAGAGCGCAAAGGGCAATGGTTGAAATCAATGAAATTTCCTGACTTTTCGTATGCTCGTCCCGCTACAATTTCAGAAGCGATAAAGCTTTTGTCGGGCAATGACGATGCCCGTCCGCTGGCGGGCGGACAATCGCTGTTGCCGATGATGGCGCTTCGCATGGCCAGTCCGGGGCTGCTGGTTGACCTCGGACTGATCGAGGAGCTTGCGGTCATCGCGGATGGAGACGCCACATTGCGGATTGGCGCGATGGTGACCCACGATACCACTGCGAGATCCGAGGCCGTCGCGCGCCGGACCCCTTTGCTGCGCCAAGCGCTGCATCATGTCGCGCACCAAGCTGTGAGAAACCGCGGGACTCTCGGTGGCAGTCTTGCCAATGCGGATGGTTCAGCCGAAATGCCGGTGGTCGCAGTTGCACTTGATGCCGTAATGACGCTGCAAGGCCCTGACGGTGTTCGCCGGATTCGCGCGGACGAATTCTTCCAGGGCCACTACACGACCGCAATTGGCGAAGGTGAGCTGCTGACCTGCATTGATTTTCCAGACAGTGCGAGAAGCTGGGCATTTGAAGAAGTTTCCCGTCGTCCAGGGGATTTTGCATTGGCGATGGTCGCCGCAGGACTACAGATCGCAAATGGGAAATGCCTCAACGCATCGCTTGTCATAGGGGGCGTCTCGGATCGTCCGATTCGTTCGGAATCCGCTGCCGCCGTCCTAGATGGCAGAACCCTTGATCGCGCGGTTGCCACGGAGGCTGCGCAAATCGCTCTCGACGGCGTCAGGGTCCGATCTGATATTCATGCGGATGCCCGGTTCAGAACAGAGCTGGCTAAGAATCTGGTCGTCCGCGCGCTGTTGCGGGCTGGGGGTGCCAATGACTGATCAAGAAGGCCAGCTGCCGGTCAGGGTGACCTTAAACGGGCAACCCGCTTCCTTTTTAGCTGCGCCCAGGACCAGTTTGAGCGACGCGCTGCGCGACAAACTTCGCCTGACTGGCCTGAAACAGGGCTGCGAAATCGGCGTTTGCGGTTCGTGCACGATCCTGGTTGATGACAAGCCGATTAGGGCATGCCTCATGCTGGCGGTGCAGGCCGACGGAAAGCGGATCGAAACGATCGAAGGGTTAGCCACAAACGGCGAACTGCATCCGCTGCAGGCCTCATTTCAGCGCCATCATGGCCTGCAATGCGGATTTTGCACCTCTGGCATGGTGTTGACGGCTTTGGCATTATTGCGGGACAATCCAGCGCCGTCGCGGGATGAGGCGCGTGAAGCGATCTCGGGCAATCTTTGCCGGTGCACCGGTTATGAGACGATCATTGATGCCATCGTTGATCCCGATGCGATGCGAGCTACGCAGGTCGGCCATGGATAAGTCTTCGGTTCCAGAGATAGTCGCAAAGGAAATTGGCCGCTCGGCATTGCGGCGAGAGGACCCTGCCGCCTTGAGCGGCCGCGCTGCCTATATCGCCGATCTGGCCTTTCCAGATGTCCTGCATGTGTCAATTTTGCGCAGTCCTTTTGCCCATGCCCGGATCACGGCGATCGATGTGTCGGCTGCCCGCGCGCATGGCGGGGTCGTTCAAGTCTGGACCGGCGCGGATGTGCTGCCCCGCTGCGGCGGTGTGATGGCGCGTATGGAGCTGCCTGGCTTTGTGCCGACCGTACAGCCGATCCTTGCCCACGACATAGTACGCTTCGTTGGCGAGGCGGTTGCGGTTGTTGTTGCGACCAGTCAGGCCGCTGCAGAGGATGCGCTTGAGCTGATTGACGTCGATTACGATGAACTTCCGGTTGTGGCCGATATTGCCTCCGCCGTTGCGGCGGAGGTAATCGCTAATGAAGCGGTCCCCGCCAATCTTGTTTATCGCGGCCACCGCTGCCAGGACGATGTGGACAATGACTTCGCAAGAGCCGCCTGCGTTGCACAAGGGCGGTTCAGCAATAACCGAGTCAGTGCCACCCCGATGGAGCCCCGGGGGTGCATTGCCAGTCACGAATGGACAAGTGGTCAGTTGACCGTCTGGTCGGCCACGCAAATGCCCTCGTTTCTGAAGACCATGCTGGCCATCCACCTCGCATTTCCTGAACAGCGGATAGAAGTGATCACCCCTCAGGTCGGCGGTGGGTTCGGGCAAAAGGCGCATGTGCATCCCGAAGAGATTCTAGTCTGCCTGTTGGCGATCGAACTGGGGCGGCCAATCCGCTGGATTGAAGACCGGCGCGAAAATCTGCTCAGCGCCACCCATGCCAAGCACCAAATCAACGAAATGGCGATTGCCGTCGATGCGGACGGCCGGTTTCTGGCAATGCGCAATCGATCGAGCACCGATGGCGGGGCATACAACAGCCTACCGTGGACCCATTTGGTCGAATCGCACGTCGGCGCATCGACTTTGACCGGGCCATATCGCATCGCGAACTTCAACGATGAAAGCCTGTCACTCGTCACCAACAAGTGCCCGATCGGGGCCTATCGCGGGGTCGGCTGGTCGGCCGGGCACATTGCGCGTGAGACGTTAATTGACCGCGCGGGGCGTGAACTGGGCCTTTCACCGTTCGAAATTCGCCGAAGAAATCTGGTTGATCAATCCGACTACCCATTCACCACGCCAACCGGCCTGGTGATCCGCGAGGGGACGTTCGTGCAAACGCTCGATCGGCTTGAGCAGATGGTGGATTATCGATCGTTTCGCGAACGCCAGACAGCAGCCCTGGCCAAGGGAAAATTGCTGGGATTGGGGCTGTGTGTTTTCAATGAGGTCAGCGGTGTCGGCACCCGCGCTCTTTCGTTTCTGCATACCCCGGTTACCACCCATGACACCGCGACGGTCCGGGTTGAACCGACCGGCAAGATCACCGTGACCACACCGTTGGTCGCGGCGGGCCAAGGGCATCTGACAACATTTGCCCAGGTAGCCGCTGATGCATTTGGTGTGCCGTTGGACGATGTGACGGTCCTCGCCGGAACGACCCGCAATGCGCATGGCTTTGGAACGGTTGCCAGCCGTGGTGCAGTTTTCGGGGCGGGGACGATTGGACGGGCTGCCGAAGCGGTAAAGGTCAAGATCCGCCAACTTGCTGCGCACTTGCTTCAAACGGGTGCAGAGCGGATTACCCTCTCCGAGGGAAGGGTGCATGTTACGGGAAGCCCGGAACAGGGCATGCCATTGGCTGATCTGGCCGGCGCAGCCTATTTTGCCGATGCGACCCATCCGCCCGAATTCGATCCCGCCCTTGAAGCTACTGCGGCCTTTGATCCGGCCGATGTCGTGCTGGCCAATGGCGGTCATGCCGCAATTGTCGAGATCGACCTGGAGACCTGCCTTGTCAGGGTTGATCAGATGTTTGCCGTCGAAGATTGCGGCAAGATGATCAATCCGATGATCGTCGAAGGGCAGATCAGGGGCGGTATCGCACAGGCTATTGGCATGACCCTGCTGGAAGAACTGGTCCACGACGGCGAAGGTCAGTTGGTGACCACAACGCTGATGGACTATCTTCTGCCGACTTCGGTCGATGTTCCGGATGTCCAGATCGCGCATCTTGAAACGCCTTCTGACCTGGTTCCGGGCGGGGTAAAGGGTATGGGTGAATCCGCAATGATCTCGGCACCGGCAGCGATTATCGGGGCGGTAAACGACGCCCTGGCCCTGGTCGGCGCCTCGGTGGAAAGCTTTCCGGCGTCACCTCAACGAATCTTCGATGCGCTGCAACGTGCATCGAAAGTGGATGCCGTCCCGGCCTTGTAACAAAATTGGGTAAATTCAGATGATTTTCGAGTATATGTTCCGTCTTCCCGTCACAGTCGATCAGGCTTGGCCTGTGCTGCTCGATGTCTATCGCGTTGCCCCCTGCATGCCAGGCGCAGCAATCGAATCAGGTGAAGGCGACGACTTCGTTGGTCGGATCAAGGTCCGGCTTGGGCCAGTGGAGATGATCTATCGCGGCGATTTGCATTTTACGCACCGCGATGATGCGGAGCATGAACTGGTCGTCGAAGGCGCCGCAAAGGACACCAAGGGCGGAGGAGGTGCCAAGGCAAAGGTTACCCTGAAGGCAACTCCAGATGGACAGGATGGCTGTCACGTTGCCATTCACAGCGACTATACGGTCAGCGGCAAGGCTGCCCAATTTGGCCGCGGTGTGATGGAGGAAGTCGGCGAGAAGCTCATGAATGAGTTCGCCACCCGCCTTAACCGCCTGATTCTCGAAGACCATGCAAACAACACGCAGCCAAGTGCCGTGGCATCCCTTCAAAGCCCGGTCGCAGTGGATAGCCGCCCCGCCGCTGCGCTTC
>JAHJSJ010000272.1 GCA_018830415.1 Alphaproteobacteria bacterium
AATGCTGTAATGACCCAAACCACCACCACGAACCGTCCCGCGCCCAAGGCTGCGGTGATCCTCACCCCCGGTGCCGAGGCACGGATTGCCGATCTGATGGCCAAGGCACCAGCCGACGCCATCGGGGTCAAACTGTCGACCCCGCGCCGGGGCTGTTCGGGCCTCGCCTATTCGGTCGATTACGTCACCACCGAAGCGAAGTTTGACGAAAAGATCGTCACCCCCGGCGGCACCTTCTACATTGACGGCGCGAGCGTGCTTTACCTGATCGGCAGCATAATGGACTGGCGTGAGGATGATTTCACCGCCGGTTTCGTGTTCGAAAACCCCAACGCCAAGGGTGCCTGTGGCTGCGGTGAGAGTTTTATGGTATAATCAACAACATGGCTGAAGAAAAGCAATCGGAAAGCGGCGCTCTTGGCATAGTCGCGCGAGTCGTGGTGGGGCTTGGTCTTGCCGCTGTCGGTGCACTGGCTGCGCGCAACCGGCGCGCGAAACTGGATAGGCGGCCCGGTTCGCGGTCGTTGAATGAGGTATTGCGCCAACGCCAGAACCCGCGTCGCAAGCCCCCCGAGTCCGGCCTTCCCGTCCCTGCGATCCCGCCAAGCGGGCCGCTGCCAATGCAGGGCGGCGCTACCGCCCCGCTCGAATTCGACAGCTAGGCTCTCAGCCCTCGGCCGCCAAACGGGCGATCAGGCGGCTTTCCAGCTCATCGACCTCGCCATCGGCGTCGATCATCTGTTCGAGCCATTTGCTCTCGTCATCGGTAACATGTTCGCCCGCTGCCGCCAGCGCGCCGTAATCCGGGCCGGACAGGGGCTTTTTGCCGAACACCTTGCCGAAATGGTTCGCCACCTGCGGCGCTTCGCGTGCTACGCGGTCCATAAGCCGGCCGACGCTGGCGCTGTTGTCGGCGATGAAGCCTTCCAGCTCCAGCTTGCGTTCGTGGCTGACCTGCGCGCTGGAAAGCGTGAAGCCCTTGATGTAATTGGCAACCCCGTCGATGAACAGATCATCCCACTCGGGCGAGTTTTCCTCGGCCAGGGTTTCATCCTTCAGCCGGAACAGCATTTCTGCGTCGAATCGCGTCACGGCGGCGGGGCCGTGGCCGCCGCTGGCGAAAATTACCCGGCGGATGATCCGGCATTCGGCCGCGCTGATATGGGTCGCGCTCAGCTGTCCGCCGCAGCGGGTCGCGCCGGTGCCGGTGATGACCGCACGCTCAACCTGATCGAGCACGTAATTCTTGAGCCGGTCGGGGGTATTCTCGGCGCGTTCGATGATGCGCACCAGCGTTTCCAGCTCGGCCATGCTTTCGACCACGCCATCGGAATCGATCTGGCGGATCAGCCAGGCGGCTTCATCATCGCTGCATTGCAGGCGCGGCGGGGCGGCGTTGAGCACGAATTCGCCGATCGCCTCGACAAAGAAATCGCACCATTCAGGGCTACGGTCGCGCAGCGAATTATTGAGCGCAAACAGCGCCTCAGCCTCGGCGCGGGTGATGATGCCATCGCCCCAACCTTCGCGGCGCAGGCTGATCAGCTCTTCTGACGTAACCTGCCCGTCAGCCGCAGCGCGCTGCGCGAAGTCGATGAATTGCGTGGTCATGGCGCAGTCAAATCCCCTAGATTGGCAATGCGCTATGCCACCAACAGGCTTAAGGCGGGGTTACCAAGGGGATTATCGGGTTTCCAGCTCACGGATGCAGGCACCTTGATCGACCGCCGCCCCGCCTTGGCGCAGCCGCGCATCGACATAGGTGGCGGTTGGCTCCGCCCCGGCGCTGAGGGGGTAGAGGAAGATATCGAGCACGCAGGATGGCCCGGCAAATTGCAGCTTGCGCGCGTCGCCCTCGGCAAGATCGATGCGCGGATTGCCGAACCGGCGGGTGAGCGCGCCTGCGGGCGATCCGATCACGCCCCCTAGCCCTTGTGCCGCCATCACCTGCGGCACCGCCACAATCGAACTGCGCGGCGCGGGGCGGTCTGCCGCAGGCCTGGCGCCGCCCACGCAGCCGGACAGCGCCAGCCCCAGTGCCCCCCAAAGCATGCTGAGAACAATGAAACGCCCGGTCATTACGCCGCGCCCGCCCGCTCCAGCCGCCGCAGCACCAGATGGGTTCCCGCCGCCGCGCCGATGACGGGGGCCACAAGGTTGAGCACAGGCACCAGCATCATTCCGGCAATCGCTGCGCCCATCAGCAACCGCTCGCTCTTGCTCACCGGATTGCCGCGCTCGTCCCCGTCGCAATGGCGCAGCCACGCCATATCGGTCAGCTCGCGCCCCAGCAGCACCGCATTGACCGCGAGGAACACCAGCGCCGGGCCGATTGCGGTGAACATCACCAGCCCCGCTACCGGCAGCGCCAGCGCGTTGTAACCCAGCGCCCTGCGCAGTCCGCGCAGCGAATTGGCCAGATCGCGGCGGAATGGCAGCGCGCACGCCGTGGCCGCCCGCGCCGGATAATGTCGCGCCTCGACCGCCGCCACGACCTCGTCGGCAAAGAACTGCAGCACCGCCAGGGCCACGATCCGGAACAGCAACCACACCGCGATCGGTACCAGCAGCAGCGCAAACAGCACGGCCCACCCCCCGTGCGCGCCCAGCCTCTCACCCAAAGCAGCAAGCCCGAAATAGAACCCCCCGCCCAGCCCTGCAAACAGCGCCAGCGTGATTGCGATGCTCTTGACCGCCACCATTACCACGGCGCGGTCGGCAAGCTGGCCAATGGCTTTTGCAAGAGCGGCAGGAACAGCGGACATGGGGCGGGAAATGCGGGCAGCGCCGCGCGAAGTCAACGCGTGCGAACAGCGCCGCACACAGGTCTTGGCGCGGGCCCAGAAGGCGGCTAGGCGGCGCGCAAGCGCTATTGAAGGAACTTGCCGTGTCCGAAACCACCCCGCCCCGTTATGATGTGATCGCCATCGGCAATGCCGTGGTCGATGTGATTGCCTCGTGCGAGGAGGAGCTGATCGACGAACTCCAGCTCAATCGCGGCGGCATGACCCTGATCGACGAAGCGCGCGCTGCCGAACTTTACGAAGCGATGCCGCCTGCGCGCGAATTGTCGGGCGGGTCTGCGGCCAACACGCTCGCCGGGCTGGCATCGCTCGGCCTGCAATGCGCCTTCATCGGTCAGGTAGCCGACGACCAGCTGGGCACGGTGTTCCGCCACGATATGCGCGCCACCGGGATCGATTTCGACACTCCGGCGCGTGAGGGCGAGCCGGCGACGGGCCGTGTGCTGATCTTCGTCACTCCCGATGGCGAGCGGACGATGAACACCTTCCTTGGTGCCGGGCAATACCTCCCCGCCGCGGCGCTGGACGAGGAACTGATCGCCAGCGGCGCGATCCTTTATCTCGAAGGCTACCTGTGGGATCCCGAAGAACCCCGCCGGGCGATGCGCCGCGCAATCGAAGTCGCGCGCGGGGCTGGCCGCAAGATCGCCTTTACCGCTTCGGAAAGCTTCGTGATCGACCGTCACGGCGACGATTTCCGCGCCATGATCGAAGACGGGGTGATCGACATCCTGTTCGTCAACGAAAGCGAACTTGCCACCCTGACCGGCGAAGCGGACTTTGAAGCGGGCCTTGCGCTTGTCGCGGGCAAGGTGCCGGTGCTTGTCGCCACCCGCAGCGAAAAGGGCGCGGTCGCCATCGCCCACGGAGAGCGCGCCGAAGTCGCCGCCGTGCCGGTCATCAAGGTCATCGACACCACCGGCGCGGGCGATCAGTTCGCAGCCGGTTTCCTGTCCGGCTACGTCAAGAGCGAGCCGCTGACCCGCTGCCTGAAACGCGGAGCAATCGCCGCATCGGAATGCATCGCGCACTACGGCCCGCGCCCCGAAGCGGACATGATCGCGCTGATGGCAGAACGGCTTTAGACCCGCTCAGGCTGGCTGCGCGGCGCGTTTGCGCGGTGCTTTGCCTGCCTCCCAGCCAAACCACGCAGCCGCTGCGCCAAGGGCAACCCCGGTCGCCATCGTCAGTGGCTCTGGGATGGTGGTGTAGGCCGCGAAAATGTCCTCAAGTATCGGGATAGAAGGCGCGAACCACGTCAACACGGCCTGCAGAGCCATGAAGAAGCTTGCCACCAGCCACGGAGCGCCGTGCTTGCGATCCATCCGGTAGAGCGCCAGGGCGAACAGGATCGCCAGACCATCGGAAATGGCGATGACATCCAGCACGGCATGCGGCCCTTCGCTGCCGATGAAATTCCAGGCCGGGAATAACAGATCCATGAAACGGCTGAACGGGGATTCAAACAGGATAAGCGGCGTTGCCAGCATATAACCGGCATGGAGCCGGACATTGCGGCGGTGCTTCAAGGCAAGGTAGAAAAGCGTGACATAGGCCGCAATCGCCACGACCATCGCGGTTCCGAAGGCGGGCGCGATATAATCATGAAACGGGCTCGATCCCGCGGAATAAGCGCGCGCCGAAACGTTGATGATCATCACAAAGCCGAGGATGAGAAAGGGGAAAAGCGCAAAGCTCGCCAACCCCATCTGCTTGTGCAGGCCATTCTGACGGCGGTGGATCGTCACATGCTGCGCGATCAGCAGCAGCAGCCATGCCATCGACGAGATTGCATGGACATGAAACGCCGTCGGCACCCCTCCGGCGACGGAAAAATAGCTGGCCCAGAAGCCAACGACGATTACGAGCAAAACAAAGCCGACAAAATAATGTGCGTTGCGATATGGCATCGAGACCCCCCTTCTCGAATGCGACCGCGAGGGCGGGTAGCACATTTTGCCATGCGTGACAAAATATGTGCCCGCCAATGGCAGGCCTATTCGTCGGGCACGTATCCGGCGTGGCGCAATGTCACCATATAGCGGGCGATCTGATCGATCTGCGGGCGGGTGAGGGTGAAGTCCATGTCCTCGGGGTAATTGTGCGCCTCGGCCAGCCAATTGCCTAGCGACTTTTCGGACAGCCCGCGCCGGTTGGCGATCGCGGCAAAGCTGGGCGATTGCGGATTGGGCGAGAGGAACGGCGGCTCAACCGCATGGCACCCGCCGCAGGCCGCCTCGACGAACGCAGGCGCGCGGGTATCGGACGAGGGTGATGTCGGTTTGCCCAGCATCGGCGGCGGATTGTCGGTGCCGGACGTCTGGCAGGCGGAAAGCGCCAAGAGCGGGGCGGCGAGGAGGGCGATGGCGCGGAAGGGGGTGTCGGTCATGGTGCTACTATGCGCCTTTCGCGCCGCCCTGTCCTTGATCGTGGTCAATTTTGTCACAAGCCCTCCCAACACGAAGCCGGTCGGATGGCCGCTTTCGGGGAGAGGTGTTATGAGGGCGAATGACCGGGAGTGGGTGGATTTTTGCCGTCCGTCGTCATCCCGAACTTGATCCGGGGTTGGGCTTTTCTTCTTCTCCGCCCGCAGGGAAGTTAGCCAAGCCCCGTGTCAAGCGCCGGGCGACGTAAGGAAGCGGTCCGCTCCGCTCTCAATTCTGTCGCTCGCCTTCGGCTTCCCGCGCCACCTCCCGCCAGCCGATGTCGCGGCG
>JAHJSJ010000273.1 GCA_018830415.1 Alphaproteobacteria bacterium
GAACGGGGAGAGCATGCGAGGGTCAGTGCTGCCTGTAAGGTGAATGCTGCCTGTAGTGCGCCCGTGCCCGCGCCGCAACCTGCGCAGATCCGCTGTCCCCTGCCCTGCGAATGTCACATGCCGGTCAGCAAAAACCGGGGCACGCGGCATGTGCTTTCGCTTGTAATTGATCCGTCACATCGCCATTGGGGCGGAGCGCCCCGGAAGCAATCTTGCGGACAGGTCTGGTGATACCGATGACACCCCTGAATATGACCCACCCCTTCCTTGATGCGGATGGCGACAAGCTGCGTGAGGAATGTGGGATTTTCGGCGCGATCAATGCCTCCGATGCGGCCGCAGCGACGGCTTTGGGCCTCCACGCGTTGCAGCATCGCGGGCAGGAAGCCGCCGGGATCACCAGCTTTGACGGTCACGAGTTTTACTCGCGCCGGGGGCTTGGCCATGTCGCTGAAAATTTCTCCTCGCCCGAAGCCATCGCCGAATTGCCCGGCCATATGGCGGCAGGTCATGTGCGTTATTCCACCACCGGCGGATCGGGCCTGCGCAACGTTCAGCCGCTTTATGCCGAACTCGCCAGCGGCGGGTTCGCGGTGGCGCATAATGGCAATATCTCCAACGCGATGATGCTGCGCACCGATCTGGTGAACAAGGGTTCGATCTTTCAATCGACGTCAGACACCGAAGTGATCATCCACCTCGTCGCAACCAGTCGCTATCCCACGATTGCCGATCGGCTGGTCGATGCGCTGCGGCTGGTCGAAGGCGCCTATGCGCTGATCGTGATGACGCCCGAAGGCATGATCGCCTGCCGCGACCCGCTGGGCATTCGCCCGCTGGTTATGGGCCGGATGGGCGAAACCATCCTGTTTGCATCCGAAACGGTTGCCTTCGATGTGGTTGGCGGCGAATTCATCCGCGAAGTTGAACCGGGCGAGTTGGTGCTGGTCGATTTCTCCGGTGAAATTACCAGTGTGCGCCCGTTTGGCAGACCGCAGCCGCGCCCGTGCATCTTTGAACACGTCTATTTCAGCCGCCCCGACAGCGTATTTGCCGGGCGCAGCGTTTACGAAGCGCGCAAGGCGATCGGCACCCAGCTGGCATTGGAAGCCCCGTGCGATGCCGATCTGGTGGTGCCGGTGCCTGATAGCGGCGTGCCTGCCGCGATCGGGTTCGCTCAGGCTTCAGGCTTGCCGTTTGAACTCGGCATCATCCGGTCGCACTATGTCGGGCGCACCTTCATTCAACCATCCGACGGCGCGCGCCATTCGGGGGTCAAGCGCAAGCACAACGCCAACCGCGCGCTGGTGGCGGGCAAGCGGATCGTGCTGATCGACGATTCGATTGTGCGCGGCACCACCAGCATGAAAATCGTCGAAATGATGCGCGAAGCTGGCGCGACCGAAGTGCATTTCCGCGTCGCCAGCCCGCCGACCGCGCATTCCTGCTTTTACGGTGTCGATACGCCCGAACGTTCCAAACTGCTCGCCGCGCGGATGGATCTGGAACCGATGCGCGAATTCATCAAGGCTGACAGCCTCGCCTTCGTGTCGATTGACGGATTGTACCGCGCGGTCGGATCAGAGGCGCGCAACAAATCCTGCCCGCAATTCTGCGACGCTTGCTTCTCCGGCGATTACCCCACCGCGCTGACCGATCTTGCGCTGGCCGAACACAAATCCGCCGAACTGCCATTTGCCGACCCGAAAGTTGCCTGACCCCATGACCGAGACGACCAGACCGCTTTCCGGGCGCACCGCGCTTGTCACCGGCGCAAGCCGCGGGATCGGCGCTGCCACAGCCAAGGCGCTGGCCGAAGCTGGCGCGCATGTGATTCTGGTGGCGCGCAAGGTCAAGGCATTGGAAGCGGTCGAGGATGAGATCCACGGGTTTGGCGGCACATCGACCATCGCGCCGCTCGATCTGATGGAGCCCGATGCGATCACGCGGCTGGCAGGCGCGATTGCCGGACGCTGGAACACGCTCGACATCATGGTGCTGGCCGCGGCCTACCTGCCCGAACTGACCCCGCTGTCGCAGGTTGACCCCAAGCAATTCAATCAGGCTTTGCTCACCAATGTTGTCGCTACGCAGGCGCTGATCGCCGGGTTCGATCCGTTGCTGCGCCGGGCCGAGGCTGGGCGGATTATCGGCCTAACCAGCAGCGTCGGCGCTACCCCCGGCCCTATTGGGGTGCCTATGGATCGACCAAGGCAGCGTTTGAAAACCTGCTTGAAACCTATGCCGCCGAAGTCGAGCGGCTCAGCCCCTTGCGCGTCGCCATCATCGATCCGGGCGCGACCCGCACCGAAATGCGCGCCCGCGCCTATCCGGGTGAAGACCCGCAAACAGTCAAGGCCCCAGAAGTGGTCGCCAACCGGCTGGTTGCGCTGCTTACCCAAGGGTTTGATACGCTCCACCGCGAACGCATCGGATAGGGCCGCGCCCCGGTTCGGGCGCCACTCCCCGCAAATACCTACCTGGTCGTTAACCCTTTTCGGCAAACGCGCCTTAGGGGATGCGCTGGCATAGCAGCCGCTGGACCATCCGACTCTCGAGACCACAGGCTAAGTATACAAGGTTCCCAGTGATGGCGCTTACTTCTGATCCCTACCTTACGGCCGCACAGGAAGATCGCTGCGCGCCGCGAACACGGTTGACGATCCCGGCGACCTTGCGCGCATCGGGCGGCCGCGCTTTTCAGAGCGTGGTGCATGACCTGTCGATTTCCGGCTTTTCCGCCGCGTCGATCAACCGGATGCACGAAAGCCAGGTATGCTGGCTGACGTTGCCGGGGCTCGAATCGCTGCAGGCCGAGGTGGTGTGGTGGGACAACTGCATCGTCGGATGTGCCTTTTCGGAACTGCTCAGCCCAATCGTGCACGACAATATCCTGCAACGTTACAGCAATATCGGCGTGTATCGGCAGGTGATCTGATCGGGCCGGGTCTGGAGATTATTCCAGGCCATCGGCAATCTTGGCCGCCACCGCGCGCGCTTGACTGCGCGCTTCGCTGGAGGTCGCCGTCGGCCAATTGCTGACAACCGCCATCACCAGCTTTTTATCCGGCACCAGCGTGATGGCCTGCCCGAAAATCCCCTGCGCTCCGTAATTGCCGTCGGGATAGGTCCACCACTGGTAGCCATAGCCAAAGCCCGGCGCATCAGGGCCGAAATCGACCTGCGGTTTGCCCGCTTCGGCAAACCAGCCTTCGGGAACTGTGTCTTTGCCGCCTTCAAGCGCGAACTGGCCCATCCGCGCATAATCCGACAGCCGCAGCGACAGGCAGCATCCACCGATATTGCCGCCGCGCGGATCAACCATCCAGAACATACCCCCCGCAAAACCCGCCGGTTCGACAATCTTGGCCCGCGCATATTCAGCCAACGGCATCCCGACCGCGTTTTCAACCAGCACGCCGATCAGGTTGGTCTCGCCAGTTTTATAAACCCACTTTTCGCCCGCCGGTGCCTCGCGCCCCAGCGCCTTCATCTGGGCGACCACCGCATCGGGGCCATGGTCGACCACGAACCGGGCCATCTGCGCGACATCGGAATTGGGATCGGTATAATTCTCGTTCCAGGCGACCCCGCTGGTCATGGTGGCGAGCTGACGCACGCTTACGCCTTCATAGGCTGAACCGGCGAGGTCAGGGATATACTGCGTCACCGGATCATCAAGGCTGGCGATAAACCCATCCTTGATCGCCGCGCCCAACAACGTCGAAGTAAAGCTTTTGGCGACCGAAAAACTGGTCCAGCGATCCTTGGGGCCAAGACCGAGAGCATAGCTTTCATACCTCACCTTGCCATCAACCAGCACCATGATCCCGGCGGCATTGGTATCCTTCATCAGCGCCTTCAGATCGGCCTGCAAAGCGGCGCTGAGCGGCGCGCCTTTCGGCAAGATGCGGGGCGTGCGCGCGGCGGGCACCTCGTGGCCGGCAAACCACTGTTCCATCGCGCGGAAGCGTTTGCTGCGCTGGTCATCGTTCCAGAACAATATCTGCAAATCAGCTTGGTCGCGCGGCGGCGGTTGGGTGATCGGCGCGGTGAGCGGAGGCGGCGGGGCAACAGCCGATTCGCCGCCAATTGTGCCGGTGCATCCCGCCAGCAAAGCAGCGAGCGCGCCGCCTGAAACCAATCGCGAAATCCGCTGTGCGCCGCCCATC
>JAHJSJ010000274.1 GCA_018830415.1 Alphaproteobacteria bacterium
AGCGTGTGTTCGGCCCCGTCGACCGTCAGCGATGATACCACCAGCACCTGCGGCGCGGCGGGCGTGGCGAGGATCGCGGGCAAAGCGCGCAAGCCGCCCATTCCGGGCATTTCCAGATCAAGCAGCACCACATCGGCCGGTTGAGTCTTGAGCTGCACCAGCGCGCTTTCGCCGCTGCTGGCGGTGCCGACAATCACCATCGCCGGATCACTTTCGACCATCCGTTTGAAGACCGTGCGGACGGTCAGCGAATCATCGACGATCATCACTCGGATCGCAGCCTCCGGCCCGGGCCGGACGAGCAGGCGTTCCGGGTCTGATTGCGCGCTACCGGTCTTGATGGGCCGCGGACTGGCGGACAGGCGAGTCACGCAAACCCGACAAGCTGCAGTTTGATCTGGAGCGTTTCGTGATCGAACGGCTTCATCACATATTCGTCCGCGCCCGCCTGAATCGCTTCGCGGATATGTGCCACATCGTTCTCGGTGGTGCAGAACACCACCTTGGGCGCATCGCCGCCGGGGCGTGTGCGCAAGTGGGAGAGGAATTCGATCCCGGTCATGACCGGCATGTTCCAATCAAGCAGGACGACATCGGGCATGCCAGCTTCGCACGCATCAAGCGCGATTTTGCCGTTTTCGGCTTCTTCCACGGCAAAGCCGAGGGCTTCGAGAATATGCCGCGAAACCTTCCGGATCACCCGGGAATCATCGACGATGAGGCATGTTTTCATTGCGATTCCTGCGGTTGAAGTCATAATTCTAAGGTCAGTTGGTAAGCATAGGATTAAAGCACGCTACGAACGCACCCGCCCCATCACCTGTAAAAAACGCATTACGCCGCCTCGGCCTCGTGCCGCAGGGTGTCTGGCCCGGCGATCAGGGCCGACAGGTCGATCAGCAGGGCCGGGCCAGTCAGCGTTTCGATCATGCCGGTGGCGACCCGCGACCATTGTGCGCCGAACCCGCCGGGCACCTGGCCTGGTTCACCGATTGCGGTGGTGATGTCCTCGATCTGATCAACCTTGAGCGCATAGGCATGGCCGCCTTCGGCGACCACGGCGGCGCGGGCATCGGTGGGCCATGCGTGCTGCACGATGCCTAGCGCAAGCCGGCAATCAATCACCGTCAGCGCCTGCGATCGCAGCGCGGTGATTCCGGCGATGTGCGCAGGCGCGCGCGGGATCGGCGTGACCGTGCCGATTTCGATCACCGATTTCACATCGAGCGCGCTTAAAGCACAACGGCGACCCGCGATCTGCACGATAACAAGCAGTTGGTTGGTCATGCGCGGCCTCCGGGGCGATGGGCAAATCGGGCTGCGGATGTCAGCGCGGATAGCAGGGCGTCGCGATCGTAACGATAGATGGTGTCGCTGCCTGCGGTTGCTTCGGGGCGATCACGCAGGCGGATCACCGGGCCGGTCAACCCACGGCCCAGCGCCTCGGCAGCCTCGAACACTTCGTCAAACACGATCGTGATCGCGTCCGGGTCGGCGGATTCGGGCGAAACGATCTCGTAACCCGCCGATACCACCAGCGGGGCAAGGATGGTGCGCGCCCAGTCATCGGCAGGCAGGCTGCAACGCGGACGTCCTGCGACAACCGGCGGCGCGCCGTAACGCGCGAAAAGTTCGTGCGCGTCGATCAGCGTCACCGGCTGGCCATCGACCAGCGTGACCGCTTCGGCCAGCGGATCTTCAGGCACGGGGATCAGCGGCCCGGCCAGTTCAACCGCGTCTTCCACCTGACGCACCGCGACTAGCAGTTCGCACGCGCCGTCGCTCAGACGCAACAGCCGCACGCGTCCGGCATTTTCCGCTGCGGGAACCGCCGTGTCGGGCAAGTCGATCAACGGTAGGATCAACCCGTCGATTACCACCCTTGGGCGCGGGCCAGAACAATCAATCGCGCTGACTGGCGCGGTTTCGATCCGCTGCACCAGTTCAAGTCGCACGGCGGAACGGCGGCCATTGCAATCGGTGAACAGCATCGCGCGCGGCAGTGCGTGCGCCGGTTTGACGGCTTCATCGGCCACCGGTTGCAACGCGCGGGCGCGCCCATCGGACACCAGATCATGCGCCGCCGCGATGTTGGCAACATCCAGCAACAGCACCGGCTGGCCATCATCCAGCAGCGTCGATCCGGCATAGAGGCCCGATTTCATCACTGCGGGCGCCAGCGGCTTGACCACCAGATCGCCGTGATTGTGGATGCCGTCCACCACCAGCGCGAACAGATCACCGCTCGCCAGCCGCAGCATCACCAGCGTGGGATCGCGCGCGGCGTCTGCGCTGGTATCAAGGCCCAGCACATCGGCCAGCATCAGGCTCGGCACGCGGTTGCCGCGAAAGGTGATCAGCGCCGTTTCGCCCATGTGGCTCAGATCAAGCGCGGTGGTTGAAGCCTGCACGATTTCTTCGACATAGGATTGCGGGATGGCAAACCGCTGCCCGCTGACCTCCACCGTCAGCCCGGCGATAATGCTTAAGGTGAGCGGGATTTGCAGCGTGAACAGGGTGCCGTGGCCCGGCTGGCTTGATACCTTGATGCTGCCGCCGACCTTTTCCAGGTTCTGGCGCACCACATCCAGCCCGACCCCGCGACCGGAGACATTGCTGACCACCTCGGCGGTTGAAAAGCCGGGTTCGAAGATCAGGTTGAGGATCTTGTCTCGGCTCATCGCGCTGCGTTCGGCGGCGGAGATCAATCCGGTGGCGATGGCCTTGGCGGCGATGCGGTCTTCATCCAACCCGTGCCCGTCATCGCTGATCACGATGGCGATGGTGTTGCCCGATTGCCGCGCCGCGATGGCGAGTAGGCCAATCTCGCGCTTGCCATTGGCAAGGCGGGCGGAAGGTGGTTCGATCCCGTGGTCGATCGCATTGCGGATGATATGGGTCAGCGGATCGCGGATCGTCTCGATCATCTCGCGGTCGAGTTCAACGTCGCCGCCGTCGAGATCGACCATCACCTGCTTGCCGAGCTCCGCCGAAAGATCGCGCACCAGGCGGGGCATTGCGCTGAACAGGGTTTCGATCCGCTGCATCCGCATCCGGGTGATCGCATCGCGGACATCGGACAGGATCGTGGTGAGGCGTTCGAACGGGCCATCAATGGTCGGCTGATTGCCCGCTTGGCGCAGCCGGTGGGCCAGATCATTGCGCGCCAGCACCATATCGGACACGCCGCTCATCACCCGGTCGAGCAGTTCGACCGGCAGGCGGATGGTGCGCTGTGTGGCGGAGGGGTCAGCGCGGCGACTAGAAACGGCGCGATCAGTTGCGCCATCATCGGCGTGATTGATCAACGCGCTGGCCGGAGCGTGCAGACGTGGGCTTGACCCCTGCTTGACCGCGCTTGCCCCGTCCTCGCCCGATGTTTCACGTGAAACATTGACCGCGTCGATCAGCGCCTGATCGCCGCCGTCGGGGTTTGCATTGCTGATGTCCTCACCCGCTTCGATGGCGTCAACCATCTGGGCGATCCGATCAATAATGGCGAGCACGGCGGAGACCATCTGCGGGTCAGGATCGCGCCGTCCGGCACGGCAATCGGCCAGCGCGTCTTCAGCCGCGTGACTGAGGGCAGCAAGCCGGGGGAAGTCGAAAAACCCGCAATTGCCCTTTACCGTATGGACGAAGCGGAAGATCGTATCCAGCCGCGCGCGATCGGCCGGATCGGCCTCCCAAGCGACGATTTCGCCGCTTGAAGCCTCCAGCATTTCACGGGTCTCGGCGATAAATTCCGCCAGCAGATCATCCATGCATTTCGCGCCCTTTTGTCTTTCAGGACACTTTATGCGCAGAGTTGGTTAATAATGGCCTAGCGCGCGGCCCATGCCGGGGCGCGCTGTGCGAAGATGTAACGCACGATCAGCACCGCAGTCACCGCGCCGAACAGATTGGCGGCGAGTTCAGCAGTGTAGATCGCCGCGCTGCCCATCCCCGGCTGCATGATCAGCGCCACCGGCAGCATCACCAGAAATACCCGCGCCACCGATTGCACCAATGCGAAAGCCGCCTTGTCGACCGCGTTCATGATGCCATTGCCAACGATCAGCAGGCCGAATCCGGCATAGCCCCATGCGGCGATTTCCAGATAGAGCGCAAATTCGGCGATCACCGCCGGATCATCGGTGAATAGGCGGGCAAATTGTTCGCCCGCAAAGACCATCGCAATCGCGACCACCAGCCCCCACAGCACACAGAACCCCGCCGCCCACAACGCCGCCTCACGCGCGCGATCATATCGCCCCGCACCCCAGTTCTGCCCGACAATCCCGCCAATCGCGCCCGACAAGCCGAGCAGCGGAACAATCACGAATCCCTGCAACCGCCCCGCCGCGCCGAACCCGGCAACCGCCGCCTCGCCCTCCAGCGCCGCCAGCGCG
Source organism: Alphaproteobacteria bacterium (assembly GCA_018830415.1). Classification (GTDB taxonomy): domain Bacteria; phylum Pseudomonadota; class Alphaproteobacteria; order Sphingomonadales; family Sphingomonadaceae; genus Erythrobacter. The sequence goes on from JAHJSJ010000274.1 coordinate 4,392, forward strand.
GTCAGGATCGAAAGGCCAAGCGGGTTGATCGCGTTCGAAAATGCTGCGGGCAGTGCGACCTTGGTGATCGCCTTGGCCGATTCAACTAGCCGGCATTCCCTTACCAGCGCGATGCTGAACGGCAGCGCGGTGTCGCGGATCAACCACAGGGCAACCGCTACCCCGATCCCCCAGCCGATGACGGACGCATAGGCCGCGCCTGCCATG
>JAHJSJ010000275.1 GCA_018830415.1 Alphaproteobacteria bacterium
ATGTTGCCGTAATGGCATTTTCAGCAATCGAACGGTTCCGTGCGGGGAGCAGCGACTGGTTGGTACTGGTGCTGCATGGATTGGATGGCGAAGGCTGGGGATCAATCGCCGCAGTCAAGTTGGAGCAGCTTTTGGTACATTGTTTGGACAAGGGACTGGTTGTCCGGCCTGTCAAAGACGTGCTGGCAACCGGATAGCCCTGTTTTGCCATAGAACATTTTTGGATCATCATGGATGACCCGAATTGATCCGCTGGTGCTTCCACGGGAACCTTTTGCCGATAAATCGATCCAATTGAACATTTCGGGAAAAGTCGACGATGATCCAGCCAGGTGCCGAAAAATTGGCCTATGCTCAGTTGGCAGATACAGAACTCATCGCTTGCCTGTTGAGTGGCAAGCAGCAGGCTTTCAGAGCCATTATGGAGCGCTACAATCAGCGCTTGTATCGAGCCGCGCGCGGAATTGTCGGCGACGATGCTGAGGCTGAAGATGTAGTTCAAGAATCCTGGATGCGCGCTTTTGCTGCAATTTCCGGCTTTCGCGCCGAAGCGTCGCTCCTCACCTGGCTGACTCGTATCGTTATCAACGAAGCCAGAGGGCGATTACGCAAACGCCGCCCGCAGTCCGAACTTGCTGAGATTGAAATCGCCCAGCAATCTGAAAGTGTGGTTCTGGAATTTCCGGGTGGCGGAAAAGCCGATGATCCGGAGGTCATTGCAGCTCGCACAGAAGCTCGAATTTTAATCGAAAGAGCTGTCGACCGCCTGCCTGAACCATTCCGGCTAGTCTTCCTTCTGCGCGATATGCAGGGTTGCTCGATTGCCGAGGCGGCCGCCATTCTGGAAGTTCGGCCCGAAACAATCAAGACGCGGCTATTCCGTGCCCGGAAGATGCTTCGCGAGGATCTTGACAAAGCTCTTGCAGATGCGTTGCACGGCAGCTTTCCATTTCTTGGCCATCGCTGCGAGCGATTGACCCAAACCGTCATGCGCCGGCTTGTCGGGCAACATGAGGAAGCCGGCCGTTAACCGGCCCGAGCCTAGCACTACTTTGGCAGAAATGTGAGTTTTGGGATTCCCAAAGGTCGTTTTCCCTGATTCATGGGGAGCCAGCTTTAAAAGGAGGCTGGCGATGGAAGAGGACTGGCGCAGAGATCTCGAGGTTTGGCTGGCACCATTCGTGTCGGCTTTGCGGCACAAGGCCCGCAAACGGTTGTGTCCGGCCCACATCGCAGGCCTGATTGGTCCGGGGGACCGCAAGAGTATACAGCCGATGGCGGATCGTGATGATGAAGTTCGTTATGACCAATTGCACCATTTCGTTTCTGACGGGGTTTGGGACAGTGCGCCACTCGAGGCCACTCTCCTAAGGGAAGCTGATCGGCTGGTCGGAGACGAGACGGCATACCTGGTCATTGACGATACGGCCTTGCCGAAGAAAGGCAGGCATTCAGTCGGCGTGGGCGCACAATATGCCTCATCGCTCGGCAAAACCTCCAACTGTCAGTCGCTCGTTTCATCGACTTTGGCCTCCGGCGAAGTGCCGGTGATGGTAGGCCTGCGGCTTTTCCTGCCCGAAAGCTGGACGGACGATCCTGAGCGCATGGAACGAGCCCGGGTCCCGACGGAACGTCAGGTTGCATTGACGAAGCCGGAAATCGCAATCGAAGAGATTGATCGGGTTATTGCCTCAGGCGTGCGCGCCGAACGGGGCGAGCTTGACCCCGATCACGACGTGGGCGCGCACACCGCGCGCCGCGAGGCACAGCGCAAGCGCGATCGAGCGGGGCAGACAGCGATCGGCGGCCGAGCGCAGCAAGCGGGCATATTCGAAGGCGCGGATTGTCCGGGCCGCCGCGTCTGCGTCCGCAAAACCACTGGCACAGTGCGTCTCGAGCGTGCCGCGCAAATCGAACAGGACCGAGGAAAACGGGCGATGCGCCAGCCAGCGTTCGGCGCGGCGCTGGGCCCAGAGTGCGCGGGCGACCTCGGCTAGCCGGAAGGGGCCTGCCGCGATCGCGGGTGACGCGCGCGCCGGTTCCTGCCAGTCGTGAGGAAACGGCAGGGAGGCAGGCGGGCCGCGGCGGCCCGGCCCGGAAAGGTCAAGCGCCCTCACCGCCTCACGGTTCTGTGCTTGGGGCAGACGGAAATAACGGTCGCGCCTGAGATCGAGAAAGATCAGCTGACCGTCAATCGCGCACCAGGCAAGATCGCAGTGCTCGGGGCCGGGCATAGGCGTCATAGGAGAACCACCACCAGAACAGGTCGTAGGGCCGGTAGATCGGCTGACCGAACAGTCCGAACCAGGGTTCGCCGAGTTCGGGTTGATAGCCGAGTGCCGAAGCGGTCCACTGCGTAGCCGACCATATGCTCAACAGGATGATGAGCGCGACGGCCAGAATCTGGCCCCAGAGTATTTTTGCTGCCGACATGGACCAGCTCCGATTGGCTTTGGCCCAATTCGGCGGGTTAGACGGAGGTTGGCAAGGCGGACTGGATGTCAGTCAATGCTTGGCGCAAGATCGGCCGTGGTAGCGTAATCGGCTAGATCGGCTCCCAGACGTATTCGGGGTTGCCACTCCAGGTGAGTCGAACCATCGCCCCTTGCACGACCGACTGCACGACATTGGGCCAGAGCGCAGCTACGCAGGTGCCGCTGGTGTGCCGGACCGAAGGATAGATGACCCCATTGTGGCCATCGGCGCGGGCCCGGGCGGCAACGGCATTGCCTTCGGCATATCCAGTTGCCGGATCGGAATCGAGCGCCGGATGATCCGCGAGCTCGCGCAGGTCGACGAACACACCCGACATGCTGGCGAGCATTTCGCCGTATTCGACCACGGCATTGAAATCGCCGACATCGGCGAGGGCTAGAGTCAGATGGTGTCCAACTTCGGCGATGCAGGTCTCAAGTCCAAGCGCTGCATACCACGCACCGCGGTCGGCGGGATTGAAGCGCATCACTGCGCGCGGCTTGGTGTAGGCGAAGCTCGCGTTGATGAACCGGGCGTGCGGCACGCCGTGGACCAGCTCGTCCGGGCTGAGTCCACCGAGCCCGCGTTCCTCGGCAATCAGCCTGCCGCTGGTCGCGCCTTCGATTTCGGCGAGGAGGTCGAGCTCAGCCGCATCATCGACAAGTGGCATGAGCACGGCCTCACGCAGCCGCGCGCTCGCGACAAGCCGGATGGTGCGCGGGAAGGCCTCGCGAACCAGCGGCAGGTCTGATGCCCCGTCAGAGCCCGCCACGCAGGGCGTCGATATATTGCCGGATTTCAAGCATCCGGGGGATGCCGCCTTCGATCATCGCCTCGACCGGTGATTTGGCACCGAAGATGGGGCCGCGATTGGGCAGACGCGGCCAGCGGTCGGCCATCGAATCCGCGAAGAGCTGATGCAGCCCCTTGAACACGCCAATAAGCGCCGAGGCGCGGGTCAGCTGGTCCTGGCTCAAGGTGCCGTCCCACTTGCCGGCCTTGATCCGGTCCCAGGTGCTTTCGGACACACCAAGCAGCGCAGCGCCTTCGGCGTTGTTGCCGCCCCAGGCATCGACAAGCCGCAACACTGCCTTAACGGCCGTGCCGGTCAGGCGCTTGCGGTCGCCGTCGCCAGAGAAGTTCTGCAAGCCACCGGCTACCGGGGCTGCTCGATGCGTGATTGCTGCACTTGCCATCATCGTTTCTCCTGACGCGGATATACGCATCAAATGGTGCGATTGTCAAGATAGTCCCAAACCCGCATGTCTGGCGCAATCAAATTTCGATCGATCGATTCCTGCCCAGCGTCCACTCGATCCCGCCGCCCGACCGAGCGGTTCCGCTGACATATTGCCCCAAGTGCCGGTCGAGCTGCTTCGACCAGGCGTTCAGGATCGTTGCGGTTTGCCTCGACGTGGATGAGCGCACTTTCGACGACGCGAGTCCGGCTGCGTTCGGAACGCCCGCGCACGGACCGCGCCAGATCGCCAAGCGAGAGAAACCGTTCGTCGTCGGGCCGCGAGAACCACTCCGACGAAACCCGACCAATCCGCTGCCCGCGTGAGACATCGACCTTGTAGCCGCTGCCAGCTTCGTGGCGCGTATCGAGAACCTGCATATTCATAGGAAAATCTCCATGACGGGCGGCCGGGAGCCTCTCTCTCGACCCTCATCCCGTCACGGCGCAGCCCGCCAACCTCTGACTCTCACCTGCCCATGCTGTGTGTCGCGCGAGCGGCCAGCGAGATTGCCAAAGCAAAAGACCGCACCCTGAATGGAGGTGGGGATTATTCACTTTGCTCATGCAGGCGGAAAGGCGGGGATTGTCGGCTTTCCTCGCCTGCACATGAAACCATTACCGCCGGTTCAGAGTGTGTGCGGGGCCATTCTCGTCAAAACGCCGCGCCCTCGGGAGCAAGGCCGAAGGTTTTGCGGAAAAGAGCGCGTCATCAGCCCCGCTCCGATTCTCGGGGTGTTGCGGGGTGCCCCCGC
>JAHJSJ010000276.1 GCA_018830415.1 Alphaproteobacteria bacterium
AACGTCGACGCCTTGCCAGCGCCCGGTCAGCCCCGTGCCGCTCATCTCACGCAGATCGTCAATTGCGGCAGGCACCGTGCCTTCGCGCAGCAGCGTAGCCGCCAGACCCCGGCTGAGCGGGTGGCGGCTCGCCTGCGCCAGCCCCAGCGCGACGCTGCGCGCTTCGTCGCCCAGCGCGCTCACATCCGCGCGCGGGGTTCCCAGCGTCAGCGTGCCGGTCTTGTCGAACAGCGCGATGTCGCATTCGGCAAGGCGTTCCAGCGCGCTGCCGTCCTTCACCAGCAGGCCCCGGCGCAGCAGCGCGCCGCTCGCCACCACTTGCGCGGCGGGCACGGCAAGGCCCATCGCGCAGGGGCAGGTGATAATCAGCACCGCAATCGCGATGGTGAGCGATTGGTGCCAGCCCGCACCCGCGATCATCCACCCCGCGAAGGCCAGCAGCGCGAGGCTGTGCACCACCGGCGCATAAAGGCGGCTGGCGCGGTCGGCGATGCGGACATAGTGGCTGCGCGATTGCCCGGCCTCGTCCATCAGCCGGGCGATTTCGGCGATTGCGGTGTCATCCGCCACGGCGGTCAACCGCACCCGCAGCGGCGCGGAAAGGTTGATCGCGCCCGCGTGGACAATGGCCCCCGGGGCGACCGGTTCGGGCGCGCTTTCGCCGGTCAGCATGGCGTTGTCGATGGCGCTGGCCCCGTCTTCAACCGCGCCATCAGCGGCGAGCGCTTCGCCAGCCGCGACCAGCACCAGCATTCCCGGCTCCAGCTCTCCGGCAGCCACGCGGCGGGTGCTGCCATCGGGGCCGATCACGCTGGCGCTTTTGCCCATCCGGCCCAGCAGCGCGCCGATCCCGGCGCGCGTGCGGTCACGCATCACCGCATCGAGCACGCGCCCGGCGAGCAGGAAGAACAATAACATCACCGCGCTTTCAAAATAAGCGTGCCCGCCGCCGGTGATCGTTTCATAAAGGCTGAGCGCGGTCGCGAGGATCACGCCAATCGAAATCGGCACGTCCATATTGGTGCGCCGGTGGCTCAACGCCATCCACGCGCTCGCGAAGAACGGGCGGCCCGAATAGGCAATCACCGGCATCGCGATCAGCGCTGACAGCCAGTGGAACAGATCGCGCGTCGGCCCATCCGCGCCCGACCAGATGCTGACCGATAGCAGCATCACATTCATCATCCCGAAACCCGCCACGCCGAGCGCACGGATCAAACGTTTGCGTTCCTCGGTCTCCACGCCGAGCGGATTGTCCGCCACCGGCTGCGCTTCAAACCCGATCGCCAGCAGCGCGGCGGCAAGCGCGGTTTCATCAAGCGCGCGATCATGCTGGATCGCCACCCGCTTGGCCGAAAAATTGGCGCGCGCGGCGATGATGCCGTCAACCTTGGGCAGTTCCCGCTCAATCTTGCCGATGCAGCCAGCACACCGCATCCCCGGCACGGTGAAGCGGGTCGAGATCAGCGCGGGGCTATCAGCAAGGATGGGAGCAGGGGCGTTCACGGCAGCTTGATTTCCCCCGTCCAGGTCTGGCCGCCAGCGGTCACGGTGAGGTGCAATGTCCAACGCCCTTGCGCCAGCGCCTCGTTGGCGGTCCACGCATCTGCGCCCGCCGGGGCGAAGGTGAGGTTGGCAAGTTCGTGCTGACCCAGCGGTCGGCGTGCAATCGCGGTGATGGCCGCGCCTTCGGGCACGCCGGTGGTGGTCAGCGCGATGCGCCCGTCGGCAAGTTGTTGCGCTTCCACCTGCCAGCCGAGTGCGCGCGATTTTTCGGCCTCATCCATCCAGGCGTTGAATTTCTGGCTGGCGACATAGGAGTTTTCGACCACCAAGCCGTGAAAGCCGCTGATTGCAAAGCTCGCCATCACCAGATTGACCGCGATCACTACGCCGAACCCGCCGATGAACACCATAGCCATGTGTTTGCCGGTGAATTTGTTGCTGTTGCTGGCCATCATTCGTTCCCCGGCATGGCAAATCTGGTTTCTGCCAGATCCTGTTCGCGCTGTTCGTCAAGGCTGGTCAGGCGGAAGCTGAAATTGTCCGCCGTCGCACCCGGTGGCAGCATCACATAGGCGCGCACCACCTTGGTTTCATTAGCGGGCACGGCGATCACTTGCACCGGCGCGGCGTTGTCCATGCTGACCGCTTCGGTCCACATCACCGCGCCTTGCGGCAGGCCGGTCAGCGCGACTTCCATATCGCGCGGGCGCGCCTCCATATTGCGTAGCCGCAGCGTATAGGCGTTGCGCACCGATCCATCCTTCATCAGCATGAACGGCGGGTTGCGATCGGGCGAGACCGTCAGATCGGTATGGGTGCGGGCACCGAGCATGAACAGCATCCCCGCGCCAATCGCCGCCCACACGCCGAAATAGATGAAGATGCGCGGGCGCAGCAACGCTTTCCATGCAGGCGTAGCAGGCGCGCCCGCCGCTTCGGCCTCGCATTGTTCCAGCGTGGCATAATCGATCAGCCCGCGCGGGCGGCCGATATCCTTCATCACCTTGTCGCAGGCATCGATGCACAGCGCGCAGGTGATGCAGCCGATCTGCTGGCCT
>JAHJSJ010000277.1 GCA_018830415.1 Alphaproteobacteria bacterium
CGGTGCATCCCGCCCGACATGGCATCATTCATGATGTCGTATTTGCGCGCGACGCTGGAGAAAACCTCGCCCACTTTGCGGGTTTTCTCCTCGGGCGTGACCTGCGTGTAGCCGAAGGAAACGGTATCGTCAGTGCTCTGTGTCATGCGGCGTTCCCTAGAGGGAATTGAGCCGGGCGCAAAGGGTGTTAGAGGGGTTGCCATGTGCGAAGTTTGCAATGCCTGAACTCCCCGAAGTCGAAACAACGGTGCGTGGCCTCGCCCGCTTCCTTGAAGGCGCGCGGATCACCCGCGTCACATTGAACCGCCCCAATCTGCGCCGCCCCTTCCCGGCTGATCTGGTGCAGGTGATGACCGGGGCGACCGTGACCGGCCTGTCGCGCCGCGCCAAATATGGCCTGATCCATTGCGACCGCGAAGCCACGATGATCTTCCATCTGGGGATGAGCGGGCGCTGGCGGATCGATCCTGAAACCCCTGATCCCCACGACCACCTGCTGCTGGAAACCGCCGACCACCGCTTTGCCCTGTGCGATCCGCGCCGCTTTGGGTCGGTCGATCTGCTGGCAACAGATGCATTGGATGCATGGCCGCAATTCGCCGCGCTTGGCCCCGAACCGTTGGGGCCGGGGTTGACGGCCGCCCACCTGAAGGCCGCGCTGGCAGGCAAGGTGCAACCGGTCAAACTGTGCCTGCTCGATCAGCGGATCGTCGCGGGGCTCGGCAATATCTATGTGTGCGAGGCGCTGTGGCGCGCCGGTATTCGCCCAACCCGGCCCGCGGGCAAGGTATCTGGGCCGCAATTGGCGCGGCTGGTGCCCGCGATCCGCGACGTGCTCGACGCCGCGATCCGCGCTGGCGGTTCGACTTTGCGCGATTACACCCAACCCGATGGTGAGCTTGGCTATTTCGCCAGCAGCTTTGATGTCTATGGCCGCGAAGGGCAGGCCTGCCACAGCGATGACGGCGGGGTAATCGCCCGCATCGCGCAGGGCGGGCGCAGCACATGGTATTGCCCGATCTGCCAGAAGTAGGGGAGAATCGTTGACCTTGCGCGCATCAGCGACTATGCGCGCTGCTTTCCGGCGGTAGGGCCATGCGTCCGACCCCTTATTTTCGAGCACACCGAACAGTTTTCCCGGCCCGCTCAGGCGGCCAGAACCAAACGCGAGACAGACACGAATTATGGCCAACACGCCGCAAGCCAAAAAGCGCATCCGCCGCAACACCGCCCGCGCCGAAATCAACGGTGCGCGCATCAGCCGCATCCGCAGCTTCATCAAGAAGGTCGAATCGGCCTGCGAAGCCGGTGACAAGGAAGCGGCCGCGGTCGCGCTCAAGGCGGCTCAGCCCGAAATGGCCCGCGGCGTCGCGCGCGGTGTGATGCACAAGAACACCGTGGCCCGCAAACTCTCGCGGCTGACGCGCCGAGTCGCCACGCTCTGATTCGTTCTGGGCAGCTGCGTAAGCGTGCTTAATGGGCGTTTACGGGTTGCAAAAAATGCAAATTCCCTATCGGGTCGCGCTTAACCAGCGCGGCCCGTTTTGGTTTGTGGCGATTGTGACAGCGTGAACCCCCACAAATGTCAGGATTCCTCGCGATTCGCATGGTATCCCACCCGGTTATTGTGTGAATTCATGTACTTGAATGCAAGTCTGCGGCATTGCGCCGAGTCAACAGGAATATTTCACTTTTTTTAAAAGTCCGTGCTTGCGCAAACCCGCAGGGAGTTCTTTAGATAGTCCCTGCCCGGCGCGAATGAGCCTGGGTCTTTACAAACTGGCCGACAGGGGGGGCTTTGGAAACCTTGTTTCCGAAGCAGGCAAGCTATTGCCTGTCGTAATGGGGAAGGCATGATTTCGCGAACCATCGGGGTGCGCGAAGGCAGGCATTGATTGGGGACGAGATTGTGCACAAAATCGACAAGGCGCGGACATCCGGGCGACAGGCGGATGAGCATCTGATGGAAGACGCAGAAGCCGTAAACCTTGCCGCCGATTGGTCTGATATCAGCCAGGGCCTGCGCAAGGATCTGGGCCACCAGTTGCACAGCCAGTGGATCAAGCCGATCCAGCTTGGCAATATCAATCGCGAAACCGGCACGCTCGATCTTTATCTGCCGACCGAATTTTCAGCCAACTGGGTGCGTGACCGCTTCCATGATCGGCTGCAACTGGCGTGGAAAATCGCGCGCAGCGAAGTGCGCAGCGTCAACATCCAGGTGCATCCCGGCCGCCGCCAGTTGCCCGAACTGCGATTGGACGATGGCCGCCGCCCCGCCAATGACGGCGCATCGGCAATCGCGATGGCCGCAGGCGCGATGGGCGATGCCAGCTTCACCTCATCGGTCGGCCTTGATCCGTCGCTGACCTTTGCCGCATTTGTCACGGGCGAAGCCAACGTGCTGGCCTGCAACGCAGCCCAGCGCATGGCCGCGCTGGAACAGCCGCAATTCTCGCCGCTCTATCTCAAGGCGGCGACCGGGCAGGGCAAGACCCACCTGCTGCACGCCATCGGCCACGCCTATCTGCAAACCCATCCGCGCGCGCGCATCTTCTACTGTTCGGCCGAACGTTTCATGGTCGAATTCGTGCAGGCGCTCAAATCCAGCCAGACGATCGAATTCAAGGCGCGGCTGCGCAGCTTTGATCTGCTGCTGGTGGACGATATCCAGTTCATCATCGGCAAGGCGAGCGCGCAGGAAGAACTGCTCTACACCATCGATGCGCTGCTGGCCGAAGGCAAGCGGCTGGTGTTCGCTGCTGATCGCGCCCCGCAGGCGCTGGACGGCGTCGAACCGCGCCTGCTTTCGCGTCTGTCGATGGGACTGGTCGCCGATATCCAGCCTGCCGATATCGAACTGCGCAAGAAAATCCTGGTGTCCAAACTGACCCGCTTTGCTGCGATTGCAGTGCCTGATGATGTGATCGAATTCCTCGCCCGCACCATCACCCGCAATGTCCGCGAGCTGGTCGGCGGGCTGAACAAGCTGATCGCCTACGCTCAGCTGACCGGGCAGGAAGTGAAACTTCAGCTGGCCGAAGAACAGCTCACCGATATCCTTTCGGCCAACCGCCGCCGGATCACCATTGACGAGATTCAGCGCACAGTGTGCCAGTTCTACCGCATCGACCGTGCGGAAATGAGCAGCAAACGCCGCGCGCGTGCGGTTGTCCGCCCGCGTCAGGTGGCGATGTATCTGTCCAAGGTGCTGACCCCGCGTTCCTATCCCGAAATCGGGCGTAAGTTCGGCGGGCGCGATCATTCCACCGTGATCCACGCGGTGCGCCTGATCGAAGACCTGCGCACCCGCGATGCTGATATGGACGGCGATGTGCGCAGCCTGCTGCGCCAGCTGGAAAGCTGAACAGTTGCAATTGTGCGTTCTCGCGCAATGCAGAGACAATGCTCGACAGGCGGCGCGCAGGTTGTAAACAGCCTGCCCATGCCCACTCGACCGCTTACGCCCGACCAGATCGATCTGCCCGCCAGCGCGTTTCCGGCGCTGTTGCGCGGCGTCAAGGGGCAATGCCCGCGCTGCGGCGCGGCGGCATTGTTTCGCGCATGGCTGAAACCGGTCGACGCCTGCCCGCATTGCCGGCAGGATTGGTCGGTGCAGCAGGCCGATGACTTTCCGGCCTATATCGGCATCTTCGTGGTCGGCCATCTGCTTGCGCCGGTGGTGATCGCGATGATCGGCACCTTCGGAATGTCGGCTTGGGCAACGCTGGCGATTATCCTGCCGGTGGCGGTGGTGATGCTGATCGCCATGCTGCAACCGGTCAAGGGCGCGGTGATTGCGTTCCTGTGGTGGCACGGCATCGGCGCGTTCCGGCAGGAACGGCGCGCGGCCCCGCCTGCCCTTGGGGCGCCCGCGGACGAACCATGACCCTCTCGCCTGCCCGGCTTGATCGTTTTGCCCGCCACATCGTGCTGCCCGAAGTCGGCGGTGCGGGGCAAGTCAGGCTGGCGGGCAGCCACGTCGCGATCATCGGGCTTGGGGGGATCGGCAGCCCCGCATTGCAATATCTGGCGGCGAGCGGGATCGGCAGGCTTACCCTTGTCGATGACGATGTGGTTGATGTCACCAACCTGCAACGCCAGACGATCTTCACCACCCGCGATGTCGGCTATGGCAAGGCGGTGTCGGCGCGGCGCTGGCTCGCCAATTTTGACGATTCGCTGGCCGTCGACGTGTCCGACGCGCGGATCACGCCGGACAATGCCGCCAACCTGATCGCGGGCGTTGATCTGGTGCTCGACGGCACCGACAATTTCGCCACCCGGCTCGCCGTATCGGATGCCTGCGTGGCTTCGGGGATGCCCTTGCTGTCCGCCGCCGTCGGGCGGTTTCAGGGCCAGGTCGCAGCCTTTGCCGGGCATTTGCCGGGTGAGGCGTGCTATCGCTGCTTTGTCGGTGATGCCTTCGATGCCGAAGATTGCGATACCTGCGCCGATGACGGGATGCTGGGCGCGATGGCCGGATGGGCGGGCAGCTTTGCCGCGTTGCAGGCGATCAAGGTGCTGCTGGCCGGGGTGGCTGCGCTCGGCGATCCGGGCTGGGGAAGGCTGCATATCCTAGATGGCCTCGCGCCGGGGATGCGCACGATCCGGATTGCCAAGGATGCAAGCTGCAAGGCTTGCGGTTAAATCAGTCCAGTTTGAACCACTGCCTGCGTTTGCGGGCGGCGTTGATCCTGTCGAGTTCCGAAGGCCGATCCGCTTCGGGATCGGGACGGCACGTGGTGCTGCTGCCCTTCGTCTCGCAAATCCGCCCCAAGCTGTCGCGTCCCTCTTCGGGTGTGTACAGCATGAAATAGAACAGCCCCGCGCAGGCTGGCAGGGCCGAGATCACAAGCACAAGTCCGATCCAGAAACGCAGGCCGCCGCCCGCCCCTTTGGCCACAGTGGCAGGTGTGGGATTGCGCGATGTCGCGGCCTGTTGAACGCGCCGCGCGCCGCCCATCATCACGCCTCCGCCGATCATCAGCATGACAAAGGGCACTGCGATCACCGCAACGACGCTGTAGAACAGCATGTGTCCATCGAACCGGCAGCCCGTGGCTATGCAACTGGTCCAGTAAAGCACCAGATAGCCATAGGGGAGCGCCAGCAGGGCAAGCAGGGTGATCATCCAACGCGACATGGGCTAATCCTATCGAGACAGCGTTAAATTCGGGTTTGCAGCACTTCATCGACCCATTCCGGCACCAGCACGCTCGCCGGGCCGAGGCGGGTTTCGTGGAAGAGCCGCGATCCTTCGCTGGGTTCCAGATTGAGTTCGAGCGTGCGCGCGCCCGCTGCCCGCGCTTCCTGCACAAATCCCGCCGCAGGGTAAACCGCGCCCGATGTGCCGATGGAAACGAACAGATCGCAGGCCTCCAGCGCCTGATAGATCCGGCCCATCTGGTAAGGCATTTCGCCAAACCACACGACATCGGGGCGCAGGCCCGGCTCGGCGCAGGCGGGACATGGCGGGCGGTGCAGCATCGCCTCCCGCCAAGGCGAGCGCGTCTCGCACGCGGTGCACAGCGCGCTTTTCAGCTCGCCATGCATGTGCAGCACCCGCGCCGATCCGCCGCGTTCGTGCAGGTCATCGACGTTTTGCGTCACCAGCAGCAGATCGCGCCCCGGCACTTTGGAAAACTCCCGCTCCAGCCGCGCCAATGCCTCATGCGCCGGGTTGGGCTGCGCCCGCGCCAGCGCCGCACGGCGCATGTCGTAAAAACCCAGAACCAGATCGGGATCGCGGGCAAAACCTTCGGGCGTGGCGACATCTTCAACCCGGTGCTGTTCCCAAAGGCCGCCAGCGGCGCGGAAGGTATCAATCCCGCTTTCAGCCGAAATCCCGGCTCCGGTAAGGATGACGATGCGCGCGAAGTCTGCCATGATGGCTTGAAACATGATCGCAAGGGGTGTGGCAATGGCACAGGTGCAATTCGGGGTGATCGGACACAAGGGCCGCATGGGGCAGGCGCTGGAGGCAGCAATTGCCGAAGCGGGGCACGCAATGCGCGTGGGCGTGGACGCGGGCGGCAATCCCGGCCCGCTTGCCGGGCAGTGCGATGTGCTGGTCGATTTTTCCGCGCCCGAGGCGCTGGCCACCAATCTTGGCGCGGCGAAGGTCGCGGGGATTCCGATTCTGATCGGCACCACCGGATTGCAGGAGGAACACTTCGTCTTGCTCGCCAAGGCCGCCAGTGCGGTGCCGGTGCTGCAATCGGGCAACTTCTCGCTAGGCATCACGCTGATGGCGCATCTGGTGCGCGAGGCGGCGACGCGACTGGGGCCGGATTGGGATATCGAAGTGCTGGAAATGCATCACCGGATGAAGGTCGATGCGCCGTCGGGCACCGCCAAGCTGCTGGGCGAAGCCGCAGCCGCAGCGCGCAAGATTGATCTGGCCGCCAATACGGAAAGCGGCCGTCACGGCCAGACCGGCGCGCGGCGCGAAGGTGCGATCGGCTTTGCCACCTTGCGCGGCGGCACGGTGGCGGGCGAACATTCCGTGATCTTTGCCGGGCCGGAAGAACGGCTGACGATCTCTCACAACGCCGAAAACCGCATGATCTTTGCACGCGGGGCGGTGAAAGCGGCCGCATGGCTGATCGGCAAGCCCGCCGGGCGTTACAGCATGAACGACGTGCTGGGGCTGTGACGCTAGGGCCCAAGGGGCAACGATAGGATGTCATTTCTGACCGGCCCATTTCTGCTCGCACTGGCGCTGACAGCCGTTGCCGGATTCAGCGCTTTTGCTGGCGCGGCGCTGGGCTGTCTGGATGAAATTCGCGGCGGCGTGCTGTCGGACAAGGCGAAGAACGCGATCATCGCCTTTGGCGGCGGCGCGTTGATTGGCGCGGTGGGCCTGCTGCTGGTGCCGCATGGGCTTGATTCGCAGCCGGTATGGCTTGCGGCGGGAACCTTTGTGGCGGGCGGCGCGGCGGCGCTGATGGTGGACCGGGCGCTGCAACGTTCCGGCACGCCAGCCAGCCAGCTGGTTGCGCTCAACCTGGATTTCATTCCCGAAGCGGTGGTGGTCGGCGCGGTCATTACCCAAAATCGGGCCATGGCACTGTTTTTGGCGGCGGTGATGATTGCCCAGAACCTGCCCGAGGGTTTCAACGCCTATCGCGAAGTCCGCAACAGCCACGGCGGCTTCATCCGCTCGCATATCTTGCGATTGATGCTGCTGTGCATCGTGATCGGGCCGATCGCCGCAACGCTCGGCTACCTCGTCTTTACGCTTGAGAGCGCGGTGCTGGGCAGCGTGATGACGTTTTTTGCCGGCGGAATCCTCTATCTGGTGTTCGAAGATGTCGCACCCGAAGCGAAGGGCAACGGCGAATGGATGCCGGCGATGGGCGCGGTGGCCGGTTTCATGGTTGCGCTGATTGGTTCGGGGATTACCGGCTGACCTGATGACCCGCGATCAGATCTTCGAATTTTTCCGCCGTCTGGCCGAGGATAACCCCTCGCCCCAGACCGAGCTGGAATATGGCAATGCCTATCAACTGGTGGTGGCCGTGGCGCTGTCCGCGCAGGCGACCGATGTGGGGGTGAACAAGGCGACGCGGGCGCTGTTCGCCAAGGTTTCAACGCCGCAGCAGATGCTTGATCTGGGTGAGGATGGGCTGAAAGAGCACATCAAGACCATCGGCCTGTTCAATTCCAAGGCGAAGAACGTGATCGCGCTCTCCCGGCTATTGGTCGATGAATATGGCGGCGAAGTTCCCGATACCCGCGAAGCCCTCACCCGCCTGCCCGGCGTCGGGCGCAAGACCGCCAATGTCGTGCTCAATTGCTGGTTCGGGCAGGAAACCTTCGCGGTCGACACCCACATCTTCCGCCTTGGCAACCGCACCGGCATGGCCAAGGGCAAAACCCCCGAAGCGGTCGAGGCCAAGCTGGAAAAGCGCGTGCCGCAGCCGTTTCGCCTGCATTCGCACCACTGGATGATCCTGCACGGGCGCTATGTGTGCAAGGCAAGGACGCCCGAATGCTGGCGCTGCAAGGTCGCGGACCTGTGCAGTTTCAGGAAGAAGGTGCTGGAGCCGCCGAAGGGGCGACCGCGCGCAGGTTAAGCCGGGGTTCAAGCGCCGGGGCGATGATGGGGAAACCTCTGGTGGAGAAGCCCTATGTCAGCACGCAGCCTTGCCATTTTCACCCTGCCGCTCATCGCAATCGCCTGCGCGCCGGTCGAACGCGCGACAGACGCCAACCCCACCGCCGGGGCGCCAGCGGTAAAGGTGGTGGGCGAAGGCCAGCAATGCATCCCGCGCGACCGCATACGCCAGAGCGTGGTGCGCAACGACCGGGTGATCGATTTTGAAATGATCGGCGGCAAGGTCTATCGCAGCACCCTGCCCCAGAGCTGTCCGGGCCTCAGCTTTGAACGCGCAATCACTTACGAAACCTCGATCAGCCAGCTTTGCACCAGCCAGATCGTTTACACGCTGCAGAACTATGCCGGCGTGTTGCAACGCGGCGCGGGCTGCACCCTGGGTGAATTCGTGCCGGTGGAATATGTGAAGGATTAAGGCTCCCTACACATCATCCGCGCTGATCAGTTCCGCCCTGTCGAGTTCGCCCGTCAGGCTCGCCACCGTCACCGCCACCGCGCCATCGCCGGTGATGTTGGTGGTGGTGCGCATCATGTCCATGATCCGGTCAACGCCTGCAACAAAGGCGATGGTTTCCAGCGGCACGTTCACCGCGCTGAACACCAGCGCCATCATGATCAGCCCCGCGCCGGGAATCCCCGCTGCGCCGACCGCGCCGAGCGTGCCGAGCAGCGCGATCATCGCGTAATCGCCCCAGCTCAGATCCACCCCGAAAATCTGCGCCCCGAACAATGTCGCCAGCCCCAGATACATCGCGGTGCCGTTCATGTTGACCGTCGCGCCAAGGCTGATGACAAAGCTGGCGACCGATTTCGACACGCCAAGGTTGCGTTCGGCACAGCGCAAGGTGACGGGCAGCGTCGCGTTGGAACTGGCGGTGGAATAACTCACCGCAATCGCATCGATCATCCCGCGAAAGAACCCGATCACCGGCACACGCGCGATGAATTTGATCATCCCGCCATAGATGATCGCGATAATCAGCAGGCAGCCGAAATAATTGAGGAACACCAGTTTCCCAAGCGCCGCCAGCGCGTCAAATCCGAGCGTTCCGGCCACCCACGCCATCAGCGCAAACACGCCGAACGGGGTCAGTTCCATCACGATCATCGTGACTTTCTGCATCACCACCGATCCGCTTTCGAAGATCTTGAGCGCGGGCTCGCCTTCTTCCTTGGCCATCAGGATGCCGATCCCGATCAGCAGCGAAAACACGATCAGCGGCAGCACATTGACGTCGGCCATCACCTGCACCGGGCTTTGCGGGATCATGCCCAGCACCATGTCGCGCCAGCTGGTATCGGCAGGTTCAGGCTGAGCGCCGATTGTCAGTGCCGAGGTATCGACCCCCAGCCCCGGCGCGATCAGCGTGCCCAGACCAAGGCCGAGCCACACCGCCATCTGCCCCGTCACCACAAACAGCAGCATCGCCCGCCAGCCGACACTGCCCAGCTTGCGCAGATCGCCGATGCTGGCGACACCTGCGACCAGGCTGAAGAAGATCAGCGGCACCACCAGCATCTTGATAAAGGCGACGAACACATCGCCGATGATCTTGATGCTTTCCGCCCCTGGCCCCCAAAAACGCCCGACGATGATGCCAAGGATCAGCGCCGCAATCACGCGTTGCCACAGGGGGATTCGCAGCCATGTGCTCAAATTAATATCCTTCCTCTAACGTCAGCGCGGCGCGGGCGATGCGGGTATAAATACGGGCGAGCGCGGCCAGATCGGGAATCGCCGCCGCCTCGTCACGCTTATGCATGGTGGCGTTGCACAGGCCGAATTCGATCACCGCGCAGACGCTGCGCAGGAACCGCGCGTCGGATGTGCCGCCGGTGGTGGACAGTTCGGGGGCGATGCCGGTTTCCGCCTCAACCGCCGCCGCGACCAGTTTTGAAAACGCGCCCGGTTCGGTCAGGAACGGTTCGCCCGAAATGATCGGTCGCGCATGGCCGCCGTGCTGTTCGGCGATAGCGCAAACCCTGTCGGACAGGCTTTTGCCGCTGTGCAAATCGTTGAAGCGGATCGATATCCGCGCCCGCCCTTGCGCGGGGATGACGTTGTGCGCCGTGTTGCCGACATTGATATCGGTGATTTCAAGGTTCGACGGCTGAAACCACTGCGTGCCTGTATCCAGCGTCAGCGCGTCCAGCTCCGCCAGTATCGCCACCAGTTTGGGCAGCGGATTATCGGCCAGATGCGGATAGGCGACGTGGCCCTGCGTGCCGTCCACGGTAATCCAGATATTGACCGAACCGCGCCGCCCGATCTTCACCATGTCGCCCAAGCGGTTGACTGACGTTGGCTCACCCACAAGGCACAGGTCGGGTTGGTGGCCCGCTGCCGCCATGTAATCGATCAGCGCGCGGGTGCCGTGTAGCGCGGGGCCTTCTTCGTCGCCGGTGATGATGAAGCTGATCGTGCCCGCTTCGGCAGGCACATCGGCCACGGCGGCGACCATCGCGGCAATCGCGCCCTTCATGTCGACCGCGCCGCGCCCGTGCAGCAATTCGCCGCGCACTTCGGGGGTGAACGGATCGGTTGCCCAGCCATCTCCCGGCGGCACCACATCCAGATGCCCGGCAAAGGCGAAATGGCGAGAGCCCGGCGGCCCGGCGCGAATGGCGAACAGGTTTTCAACCGGTGCCTCGTCGCTGCCTTCCGGCCCTTCGCCGCGCATGAACCGATGCACCGCAAAGCCCTGCGGCGCGAGCATCGCTTCCAATTCATCAAACACCGCGCCACTTGCAGGCGTCACGGAAGGCGCGGCAATCAGGCGCTTGGCAAGGTCGAGCGGATCGAGCATTCGTGCAGGCCTAGCAGGAGTTGCCGCCAATGCCCAAGCTTGATCTTGACGCCATTCCCCAGACCAATGCGACCGGCTATCCGCGCAAGAACGCAAGCCGCTTCGCCAGCGAACGGCTCCCATGAAGCGGCGCGCGGACTGCGGGGAAGCAGCGGCATGATGGATATTGCCGGATTTGCGCTTGCCGTGCTGCTGATCGAGCTGACACCGGGGCCGAATATGGGGTGGCTGGTCACGCTCACCCTGGCCGAGGGGCGGCGCGCGGGGCTTGCTGCGATCAGCGGGATTGCATTGGGCCTCGCTGGCAATGCGGCGCTCAGCGTGCTGGCGGCCAGTTTCATCCTTGCGCAGGACGCAATGCTGGCGCAGGCGATGTCGGCGTTGGCGGCGGCGATGATGGCGTGGCTGGCGTTTGAGGCATGGCGCGCATCGGGCGAAAGTTCGCCAGCCGCCACCCCGCACGTCATCGGACGGCGCAATTTCCTTGCAGGATTGGCGATCAATCTTTTCAACCCCAAATCCGCGCTGTTTTTCATCACCGTCATGCCGCAGTTCATCGCCGGAGGGCGGCCGAGCCTGGGTCAGGGGCTGGTGATGGCCGCCGTCAGCGTCAGCATCGCCACGACGATCCATCTGGCGCTGGTGCTCGGAGCGGGGCGACTGCGACCATTGCTGATGGCGCAGCATCGCGCGATGATCGTGCGGCGAGTGCTGGCGCTGGCAATGCTGGGCGTGGCGGCGTGGTTCCTTACCAAAGCATTCGCTTAACGCCGCCGCTGCTCCTCCACCACCAACGGCCCCGGCGCGAACGCGCTTTCCAACAGATCGGCAATGCGCAGCCCCGCCTGCTGTACCCGACGCTTGGCGATTGGCACCCCGCGGATGATGTCCTCTTGGCTCAAAGCAGTTTCATCGGGCAGCGGGGCGGCGCAAACGTCTTCGGTGTCGAATGCTGTGGGGTAGATAAAGCCGCGCGCAATTTCCCAGCTTTCGCGGCCCCAGTCGTCGGGGGTGCCGCCGCTCAAATCCGCGCGTTCGGCGGGCGAATAGCGGCGCACCACCGGATCGGCGGGATCGCTGATCGCGCGTTCGGCCAGCGGGCCATCCCATATGCTGTGCAGATTATAACCCGGCCTGATCCCGTAATCGGCCTTGCGGTCATTGCCGCCGCGATCCTCGTTATCGCCCGAATGCAGCGGCATGTGCACATCGCCGGCAAAATGCACCATGAAGGCCAGCGCCTCCAGCCGGATCGCCGCAGGCAGGCTTTCATCGGCCAGCACCCGGTGCGCGCGAGTGACCTGCGCAGTCACACAATTGCCACCCGCACAATTGGCGCGCGGGTTGAACGCCTGACAGACCGGCGCGGTGCGGTAATGCCACGCGGCGGTAAAGCCCCAGCGCCAGCCTTCGCCGCGGATGCAATCAGCCCACACCGCCGCATCCTCAAGCGATTTGAGCGGGCATTCGGGCGTGCCCAGCGCCGGTTCCGACCGGATCAGCCGCGCGATTTTGGCGCGCACTTGCGGCGAAACATTGGCCTGGGCAATCGCAGCGGTCTTGCGGTGGGCGTAGAAACCCCAGGCATGGGCGGGCGCGGGCAGCATCACCGCCAACGCCAGCACTGCGGCGATCGCCGCCCTCACGCGACCGCCTCGTATTGTTCGATCACCCATTCTTCTTCCCCTGCCGCGCCAATCCATTCGGCCATCCAGTCATGTTCCCAGATCGCCTGCATATAGGCCTGCGCAAATCCGGGAACGCCGATGCCATAGGTGACAAACCGCGTCACTACCGGGGCATAGAAGATATCCGCTGCGCCAAATGTGCCGAACAGATATGGCCCCGCCCCGCCGTGGCGCGCGCGCGCTTCGGCCCACAGGGTCAGGATGCGGACGATATCGCGCTTGGTCTGATCCGAAATGCCGGGCAGTTCCATCCGGCGGCGAATGTTCATCGGCAATTCGTTGCGCAGGGATTGGAAATTCGAATGCATTTCGGAAACTATGGATCGCGCCATCCCGCGCGCGACGTTATCCTTGGGCCAGAACCGTTCGCGCCCGACCTTGTCGGCAAGATATTCCATGATCGCCATGCTTTCCCACACCACCGCTTCGCCATCCCACAGGATCGGCATCTTGCCCGATGACGGCTGCATCTCGTCCATGTCGTGCTTCAGCCGATCCCATTCTTCGCCCATCAATGGCACGGTGAGTTCGCTGAAATGCAGCCCCGATTGCTTGACCGCGAGCCAGCCGCGAAGGCTCCAGCTGGAATAGTTCTTGTTGCCGATGATCAGTTTCATGGGTCTGCTTACTCCGGCTTGCGCTTTCGGTTGATACGTGGCCCTAGATATGCGGGCTTTTCCTGTCGAGCATGAAGCGGCTATTGCTGTGCCACCAATAGGAGCTTCGCTTATGACCCTTCGTCCGTTTCACCTCGCCTTTCCGGTTGATGATCTTTCCGCCGCGCGCGCCTTTTATGGCGGGGTGATGGGGTGCAGCGAAGGGCGGTCGAGCGGTGAATGGATCGATTTCGATTTCCACGGCCACCAGATCGTCGCGCACCTTGCGCCGGGCAAGGCGGGTGCCAAAAACCGCGATGCTGCCAATACCCACGTTGACGGCCACGGGGTGCCGGTGCCGCATTTCGGCCTCGTGCTGGGCATGGACGAGTGGGAGGCACTGGCAGCGCGGCTGCGCGCTGGCGGCTGCGAATTCGTGATCGAACCGACCATCCGTTTCAAAGGCCAGCCGGGCGAACAGGCCACGATGTTCCTGCGCGATCCATCAGGCAACGCGCTGGAGTTCAAAGCCTTTGCCGATGTCGGGCAGTTGTTCGCGCGGTAAAGGCGGCAAGGCACTTCGTCCCACCTTCGCAAGCCGATGCCATCCCGGTTGACAGAAGTCATTTTGTCATTTAGCTAAATAGCTATGACGGAGATATTCGACGCGCTTTCCCATCCCATCCGGCGCGAAGTGCTGGAACTGCTCAAAAGCGGGGGAATGACCGCGGGCGAGATCGCAGATCGCTTCCCGGTCTCCCGGCCAACCATGTCGGGGCACTTCGCCAAGCTCAAGGCTGCCGGGCTGATCCGGGGCGAAAACCGGGGCGGGTCGATCACCTATACGCTCAACCTTTCCACGCTTGAAGAAGCCCTGCTCGGCTTCATGGGCCGGGTGGGCATTGGCGCCGGGCTGTCTGAAAGCCGGACTCATCGCGGAGAAACATCATGAAGGTGCGCGGATTGCTGTGGGTCAACGGCCTGATCGCAGCGGCAATGGCCGGGTTTGCCTGGTGGGTTGCTGCAGGGCTTGCGCCGGGGGCTGAACTGCCAATCCACTGGAACGCCGCAGGCCAGGCTGATCGATTCGCGCCTGCATTGGCGGCGCTGCTGCGGCCTGCGGGAATATCGTTACTGCTGGGCGGGCTGTTTGCGGCAATCCCGCGGCTTGAACCCCTGCAACACCGGCTTGATGGTTCTGCAGCGCTGCTGCGGTCGGCGTGGATCGGGATCATGTTGCTGATGGTGTTCAGGCAGCTGATGATCGCCGCGCCCGCTCTCGGATGGAACATCGGCCCCGAACTCCTGCTGGTCGGGATCGGCGCATTGCTGGTGATGATCGGAGACAGCCTGCCCAAATCGCGGCCCGGCTTTTTCGTCGGCATCCGCACGCCGTGGACGATCAGCGATACCGACAACTGGATCGCCACCCACCGGCTGGGCGGCAAGATCATGATGGGTGCCGGGTGCCTGACTGTGCTGGCCGCCTTTGTCCCTGTCCCGCCAACAGCGCGCATCGCGGTCATTATCGGGCTGACCGGCATCGCGGCGCTGGTTCCGGTTTTCTACAGCTGGTGGCTGTGGCGCAACAAGGCCGGATAGGCGCAAGGAGCAAGCCATGATCAAATATACCACCCTGCTGGTCTCCGCGCTGGCTATCGCCGTTCCGGCCAACGCCAATCCTGCACCCGAAGCGCAGATCGAAGCTGCGGGGCCGCATGGGCCGCTGGCTGGCACCATGCTGGATGCCCCGGCGCGCAATGCAGCCGATGCGCAGCGGCCGGTGGCGCTGATCATCCCCGGCTCTGGCCCCACCGACCGCGACGGCAATAACCCGCTCGGCGTGCGCGCGGCGAGCTATCGCTTGCTGGCCGAAGGACTCGCCGCCGAAGGCATTGCCAGCGTGCGGATCGACAAGCGCGGGATGTTCGGCAGCGCCGCCGCCATCCCCGATGCCAACGCGGTGACGATTGCCGATTATGTGGCTGATACCGCCGCATGGGTCGACGTGATCCGCGCGGCGACGGGGGCGGATTGCGTCTGGCTGCTGGGCCATAGCGAAGGCGGGCTGGTGGCGCTTGCGGCCGCGCAGCAGGTCGAAGGGCTGTGCGGGCTGGTGCTGATCGCTGCGCCGGGCAGGCCGCTGGACGAAGTGCTCAAGCAGCAGCTGCGCGCCAACCCGGCCAATGCGCCGCTGCTTGGTGCGGCGGAAGATGCGATTGACCGGCTCGCCGCAGGTCAGCGGGTCGATGCGGCCACCCTGCCCCCGGCGTTGCTGCCGCTGTTCAATCCGGCATTGCACGATTATTTCATCAGCATCATGGCGCTTGACCCGGCAGACCTCGCCGCGCGTGCGCAATTGCCGATCCTGATCGTTCAGGGCGGCAAGGACTTGCAAGTGTCGGTGGCCGACGCGCAGCGGCTGAAAGCCGCCAACCCCTCCGCCACGCTGACGATCCTGCCCAATGCCAGCCATGTGCTGAAAGACGTTGCGGGCAACAGCCCGGCGGACAACATGGCAACCTACACCACGCCCGATCTGCCGCTGGCCAAGGGAATCATCGCCGTAATCGCGGGTTTCATCCAGCAGCCCTGATGCCACGGTTCAAGGAGCCAGCATCGCGGCGCGCTGGTTCCCCTTCGATCAGACACTTGCGGCGTTTCCTTGGCAAAAAAGCGTGAGGCGTTCTATGCCTGCCTCGAAGAAATTGCGGCCTGACCTGAGCCGGCCGTTCACCCCGCCCCCAGCTTGCCCACCCGGTAATCGGCGAGCGCCATCCAGTATGCTATCCGCCAGCGCAACCGGTTCAGGAACGTGCTTTGGCGCGCATACCATTCGCGCGTCACCGGCATGCTCGCCGCCTCCAGATGAGCGATCAGTTCACGCAGTTTCGCGGCAAGCGCCGCATCCTCAATCCGCACCATCAGTTCGACATTGAGGCGGAATGACCGTTTATCGAGGTTGGCGCTGCCGATGTAGCTCGCATCATCAATCACCAGCAGTTTCATGTGCAACTTGCACGGCAGAAATTCGAAAACCCGCGCGCCTGCCGTCAGCAAGTTTTTGTATTGCAGGCGCGCCATGTCGATGGCGGGGGCGAAGTCGGATTTGCCCGCCATCACCATCCGCACCTCACCCCGCCGGGCAACCCTGGCGATCAGGCGGCGGACACTGCGCGGCGGCGAAAAATAGGCCGAAACGGTGTCGAGCCGCCGCGCGCTCACCAGATCCTTGCGCAGACACCACGCCCAATGGCCCTGTCGCACCAGTGGCCCGCCAATCAGCAGCCGCACCGCGCTGCCATTGCCATCAACGCTGCCGTCCCAATCCTTGACGATATCAAACAAGGCGCGCAGCTTCGCGGTGCGTCCGGCGGCATCATTTTCGACCCAGTCTTTCAGCAGACCGAACCATTGGGTGAACCGCTGCACCACCGCGCCTGCGATGGTCACCGACAGATCGCACCAGCCATTATCTACAGGGGGTGCGTAATAATGGTCGGAAACATTGGCCCCGCCAGTCATCACCCGGCTGCCATCGGCAATCACGAACTTCTGATGATTGCGCACCAGATAGCGTTTGCCCAGCCGGGGCGAGAAAATCGCGAAATACCCGCCCGCATCGGTTAGCGGCCGGAAAAATTCGGTCCCTGCATCATTGCCAAAATCATCGACAATCAATTCTACCGAAACCCCGCGCGCCGCCGCAGCCATCAACGCATCGCGCACTTTGGTGCCCGATTCGTCACTATCGAACAGATAGTAGAACACCTTGAGCGTTTCGCGCGCGCTGCCAATCAGATCGACCAGCGCGGCCAGCCGATCCGGCCCGTGCGGGTAAAAGGTAAAACAATGCCCTTGCGCATCAATAGTGAAGGGATCGAGATCGCAATAGGCCGCGCCGTCTTTGGCTGTGGGCTGGGCTTTGTCCATAACCACTGCCTTAGCGCAGGGCGGATAGCTTTGGGTAGAGGATTGGGACGGACGGAGGTTCGCAGCGCCATGTGGGGGGAGGGGGGCTACGCGGTCGCTTTCCCCGCCCATGCCTGCCGCCGGCGAACCTTGACTTCGCGCACCCTCTTGCCTAGCTGCGCATCTTTCCTGCATTCAGTGATTCCAAAAGGGCCGCCCATGGCACGCGTTACCGTTGAAGATTGCGTCGACAAGGTTCCCAACCGTTTCGACCTCGTATTGCTCGCCGCACAGCGCGCGCGTGAAATCTCAGGCGGCAGCGACCTGACCATTGACCGTGATCGGGACAAGAACCCGGTCGTGGCGCTGCGCGAAATCGCAGAAGAAACCATCCGCCCGCGCGACCTGCTCGAATCGCTGGTGGTCAGCCTGCAAAAAATCCTCCCCGATGACGAGGATGAGGCCGATGAGATCGGTTCGCTCAGCCAGTCGGCCGAAGCCCTGCGGATCACCGCCTCGGCACCGGCCCGCACATCGTCGCTGGGCGGCGATTACGAAGGCTGATTGGCGCTGCTGTAGGATTGCGGCGGTGTTTGGGGTGGTTTAGGCTGGCCCAGACCCCGGCTTGACTGGCTTTGCCCCCTCCTTGACCGCTTCTTGACCCTGGCTTGATCGCGCTTGCCATCGGGTTTTTGCGCCTTATCCCTGTCGCGGTGTAATCAAACCGTCACAGAACAAGGCAGCGCGCAGGCATGGCATCGATCGCGGTTTACAGCGTCAAAGGCGGGGTGGGAAAGACCACGCTCGCGGCCAATCTGGCCTGGTGCGCGGCCAGCATCTCGCGCCGCAAAACGCTGCTGTGGGATCTGGATGCGGCCAATGGATCAGGCTTTCTACTGGGGGTCGACCCCAAGAGAAAACATAGCGCAGACAGTATGTTCGGGGATGGCGGCGATCCGGCCAAGCTGATCCAGCCGACCGCCTATGCGGGCCTTGATCTGCTGCCCGCCGATGAAACCATCCGCAAGCTTGACCGCCAGCTTGACCGGATCGGCAAGAAGAAGCGGCTCGCCCGGATGACGGCAGCGCTGGCGAAAGAATATGACCGGATAATCTTCGATTGCCCCCCTGTTCTCAATGAGTTGAGCGCGCAGGTAATCCGCGCCGCCGATCTCATCATCGTGCCGCTGCCCCCCTCCCCGCTATCCGCGCGCGCCTTTGATGTGGTGGTGGAAGAAGTGCGCGGTTCGGGCAAAGGGCACCCGCCGATCCTGCCCGTTCTGTCGATGATTGACCTGCGCCGGACACTCCACCGCGAAGCGCGCGAGGCGAACCCGAACTGGCCCGTCATCCCGCTGGCGAGCGCGGTGGAACAATGCGCGGTGGAACGCAGGCCTGTAGGCGCGTTTGCCCCGCGCTCTCCGGCGGCGCGGGCGATTTCCCAACTGTGGACCGCGATCGAACGCAAGCTCGCCAGCCGATAATCCGCGCGTTCCGGCTGCCCCGACGGCAAGCAAAAAAAGGGCGCCCGGATCGCTCCGGACGCCCATGATTTTGCGATGCGCTGAAGGATCAGGCGCCTTGCGGTGCTTCGTCGCCCTTCCCGAAGCGCTTGCCCGCCTTGGGGATCGAAGAGCCTTGAACCGGCTGCGGAATCACCGGGCCGCGCGCGGTATCGGGACGGTCGATCTTGCCGTTTTCGAGCAGCTGGCGAATGTCCTCACCCGTCAGCGTTTCGTATTCGAGCAGTGCTTGCGCCAGCAGATGCAGTTCGTCCTCATGGGTCTTGAGGACGTCCGTCGCGCGGGCGTGCGCGCCTTCGACCAGCCCCTTGATTTCGGCATCGATCAGCTTGTTGGTTTCATCCGACGCCATCGTCCGCATGGTCTGCCCCATGCCGAGATAACCATCCTGGCTGGCCTCATATTGCAGCGGGCCGAGCTTGTCGCTCATCCCCCAGCGGGTCACCATATTGCGCGCCAGATCAGTGGCATACTGGATATCGGACGAGGCGCCGGACGACACCTTGTCGTGACCGAAGATGATTTCCTCCGCCACGCGCCCGCCCATCGACACCGAAAGGTTCGCGTGCATTTTATCGCGGTGGTAGGAATAGCTGTCCCGCTCCGGAAGACGCATCACCATGCCCAGCGCGCGGCCGCGCGGAATGATAGTGGCCTTGTGGATCGGATCAGACGCATCCTCGTGCACCGAGACGATCGCATGGCCGGCTTCGTGATAGGCGGTCATTTTCTTTTCGTCGTCGGTCATCACCATCGAGCGACGTTCCGCGCCCATCATGACCTTGTCCTTGGCGTCCTCAAACTCCTGCATCGCCACCAACCGCTTGTTGCGGCGCGCAGCCAGCAGGGCAGCTTCGTTGACGAGGTTGGCAAGGTCTGCGCCCGAGAAGCCCGGCGTGCCGCGCGCGATCACCCGCGGGTTGACATCAGGGGCCAGCGGCACCTTTTTCATGTGCACGCCAAGAATCTTCTCGCGCCCGTCGATATCGGGGATCGGCACCACCACCTGACGGTCAAACCGGCCCGGGCGCAGCAGCGCCGGGTCGAGCACATCGGGGCGGTTGGTCGCGGCGATGATGATGATGCCTTCGTTGGCTTCAAACCCGTCCATTTCGACCAGCAACTGGTTTAGCGTCTGTTCGCGTTCATCATTCGAATTGCCGAGGCCATTGCCACGCGAGCGGCCCACCGCGTCAATTTCATCGATGAAGACGATGCACGGCGCGTTTTTCTTGGCCTGTTCGAACATGTCACGCACGCGGCTCGCGCCGACACCGACGAACATTTCGACGAAGTCCGAACCCGAAATGGTGAAGAACGGAACACCCGCTTCGCCTGCGATGGCGCGAGCGAGCAAGGTCTTGCCGGTGCCGGGCGAACCGACCAGCAATGCGCCCTTGGGGATCTGCCCGCCAAGCTTGGAGAAGCGTTGCGGGTCGCGCAGAAATTCGACGATTTCCTGCAATTCCTCGCGCGCTTCGTCGATCCCGGCGACATCATCGAAGGTCACCTTGCCCGAACGTTCGGTCAGCAGTTTCGCCTTGGACTTGCCGAAGCCCATGGCCCCACCGCCGCCGCCCTTTTGCACCTGCCGCAACGCAAAGAACGCGATGCCGAGGATCAGGATAAACGGCAGAGACTGGAACAGGATGAACAACAGCATGCTCTGCTGTTCGCGCTGCTTGCCGGTGAATTGCACCCCATTGTCTTCCATCAACTGTGTGATGTCGATGTCGTTGGGGACAGGCACAGTGGTGAAGGATTCGCCGTTCTTGAGCGTGCCGGTAATGAGTTCATCACCCATCTGCACATCTTTCACTTCGCCTTCGGCGACAGCGGCGCGGAAATCGGAATAGCGGATCGCGGTGCCGGGGGTCTGCGAGGCATTGCCGAACATCGTCACCACCAAAAGCAGGGCAAGGAAAATCCCGCCCCAGATCATCAGCTGTTTGACCCAGGGGTTGGGGCCATCGCCCTGCGGCTGGGGGTCGTTCTGATCGCTCATTGCACGGGAATCCTTTCGTCACCGACAATGTAGGGCGCGCACTGTGAATGGCAAGATAACGCGCCCGTTTGGCGCAGCGCTGATATTCGATCAGCGTGATGCCAATTATCGATGGCAGGCAACGCCGTAAGCGGCCAAAAACACATCAACCGCTCCCGCGATCCGGCGTTCGAAGTTTTCCGGAGTGACTGCCGCGCCAAACCGGCGCTCAAGATCGTCCATGCCTTTGCACAGCGAAACGAATTGTTCGGCAGCAAGTTCGGGATCGTCCAGCACCAGTTCGCCCGTTTCGGCGCAATAGCGCAGATAGGCGGCAAACCCGTGCTTCATGCGGCGCGGCCCCGCATCCAGAAACACTTCGCCAATCGCCGGTTCGGTCTCGGTCTCGGCGGCGATGCGGCGATCGAACTGGATCATTTCCGGGCGGGACAGGAAAGCGCAAATCGCCTCTCCGATTGCGGTCAGACGTTCGCGGATGGTGCCCTGCGGCATGGCGTCCAATGAAAAATGGCCGCGCAATTTCTCACATTCGCACGCGACCGCCGCCGCGAACAGCGCGCGCTTGTCGCCGAACTGGTTGTAGATCGTCACCTTGGAAACGCCCGCATCGGCGGCGATCTGTTCAATTGCGGTCGCGGCATAACCGTGCTCGAAAAAATGCCGCGCCGCCATATCGATAATGCCCTGTCGCTTGGTCACGTCTGACGGACGACCCGCCTTGCGGGGGCCTGAACATTCGTTGTTGGCGGATGAACCGCAGGTTGACAAAGTGAACGGCTCCGTTCAATTAAACGCTGTCGTTCATAATTGCTCCTCCCAGACCAATCTTGCAACCCCGCTTTCGCAAAGAGGTTTCCCGCGCGTGATCTGGATCGCCATCAGGATGCTTACCGGTGACGCCCAGAAGTTTTACGGGCTGTTGTTCGGCATCGCCTTTTCGACGCTGCTGATCACCCAGCAGATGACGATTTTCGTCAATCTGGTCGAGCGCGGGTCAAGCGGGGTCTATAACGCGCCCGAAGCTGAAGTGTGGGTGATGGACCCGGTCAGCCGCACCACCGATGTCAACTTCGCCATGCCCAGCACCGCGCTCGACAAGGTGCGTTCGGTCGAAGGTGTCGAATGGGCGGTGCCGCATCTGCGCGCTCAAGCATCGGTGCGCACGCGCGATGGCGATCTGGAAGGCGTGGCTGTCATCGGGGTCGATGATGCGACCCTGATCGGCATGCCCGCGCGTATGGCGCAAGGCGACAAATCGGTGTTGTTCGCGCCCGATGCGGTGGTGATCGACGATACCGGAACAACCCGGTTTTTCCCTCCGGAAATCAGCCCGATCGGCGAACGGCTCGAACTCAATGATCAACGCGCAGTGATCCTCGGCATCGCGGATTCGATCCCCAGCTTCACCAGCACCGTGGTGCTCTACACCCGCTTTTCCAACGCGCTCAATTTCGTCCCCGGCACCCGCAACCGGCTCAGTTTCGTGCTGGTCGGCGTGGCCGATGGGCAGACCCCAGAAGGCGTCGCCGCGCGGATTGAGGCCGAAACCGGGCTGAAGGCGCAAACCCGCGATCAATTCGCCCGCGCGGGGGTGGATTTCATCATCGAAAACACCGGCATCCCGACCAATTTCGGGATCACCGTATTCCTTGGCTTCGTGGTGGGCGTGGCGATTGTCGGCCTGACCTTCAGTCTGTTCATCCGCGACAATATCAAGCAGTTCGGGGCATTGAAGGCCATCGGAGTCACCAATGGCAAGATCATGGCCATGGTGGCGGCGCAGGCGGGACTGGTCGGCATGATCGGCTATGCGTTGGGCGTAATGGGTACCGTGGCGTTTATCCAAGGGTTCAGCGCCAATCCGTTCTTCAAGGGGTTCTATATCCCCTGGCAGATCCCGCTGATCAGTCTGGTGGCAGTCATCATCATCCTCGCGATTACCGGTCTGCTGGCGATCCGCAGCGTGCTCAACACCGAACCCGCGTCGGTGTTCAGGTGAGCGCGGCGGCGATTATGGACACCAGATCCATCGGCGGATGCGACCCGCAGTCGGCGATCTGTGCGCGCGGCATAACCCGCGATTTCGAGGCCGGGCAGACCACTATCCGGGTGCTGCACGGAATCGATACCGACATCCGTTCGGGCGAGATGACCTATGTCGTGGGCGAGAGCGGATCGGGCAAAACCACCCTTATCTCGATCATGTGCGGCATATTGTGGCCGACATCGGGCGAAGTGAAGGTGTTCGGCACCGATATCTACAAACTGTCGGATACCGAACTGGTCAATTTCCGCCTCAACAATATCGGCTTTATCTTTCAGCAATATAACCTGATCCCTTCAATCGATGCGGTGACCAATGCCGCCGTGCCGCTGATTGCGCAGGGTATGCGGATTGCCGAAGCGCGGAAGCGCGCGCAGGTGCTTCTGGACAAGCTCAATATCGGTGACGAGGCGCTCAAGCTGCCGCGCCAGTTGTCCGGCGGGCAACAGCAGCGCGTCGCCATCGCGCGTGCGCTGGTGCACGAACCGCGATTGGTGGTGTGCGATGAACCGACCGCCGCGCTTGATGCGCGTTCGGGGCGGCGGGTGATGGATTTGCTGCGCGAAGTCGCGGTTGCGCCGGATCGCGCCTGCATCATCGTCACCCACGACAACCGCATTTTCGATCTGGCTGACCGGATCATCGTGCTCGAAGACGGGCGCGTCACCCATGACGGCACGGAAATGCCCGATGAACATTAATTCAAGCGCCCTGCCCCTTTCCCCCTCCACCACGCCGAGGACATGATGTTCCGCAACCTGAGTTTTTCCCGCCAGATCCTGCCGATAGCGGCGCTGATCGGGGTGGCCATCGCGGCCTGGCTGATTTTTTTTAGCCAGCCCGACCGAACCACCACCGAACCGGGCGAACAGCCGCCCAAGGCGTCAGGCGAACTGCGCAATGCTCCGCGTGTGGCGGGTGCCGGAGTGGTCGAACCGGCAAGCGAGGTGATCGATATCGGATCGGCGCTGTCAGGGCTGGTCACGGATGTCCGGGTGCGCCCCGGCGATCGGGTGGCCAGAGGGGACGTGCTGTTCATGGTCGATGCGCGTGCCGCGCGCGCCAGCCTTGCCCAGGCCGAAGCTGCGGTCAGCGAAGCCCGCGCGGCGATTGCCGAGGCACAGGCGGCGCAGGCAACCGCGCGCCAGCAGCTTGATCTCTACCGCCAGCTGGCCGACCCCGCTGCGGTCAGCCGCGCCGAGGTGATCCGGGCCGAAGGTGACGAGGCCGCTGCGACAAGCCGGCTTGGCCTTTCCCGCGCGCGCCTTGCCGCCGCCCAGGCCGCTGCGGCAGCCGCCCGCACCGAAATCGAACGGCTGGTGGTGCGCGCGCCGATTGCCGGTGAGATCCTTGCCGTCAACATCCGCCCCGGCGAATTCGTCGCCACGCAGGGCGGCAGCACGCAGCCCTTCATCCAGATGGGCGACACCACCCCGCTGCACGTGCGGGTCGATATTGACGAAAACGAAGTCGCGCGGGTTGCAATCGGAGAGCCTGCGATCATCTCGCCGCGCGGCGCGGCCGAAGTGCAGGTGACGGCCACCTTTGTGCGCGCCGAGCCATTGGTGGTGCCCAAGCGATCGCTCACCAACAGCGCGGCCGAACGGGTCGATGTGCGGGTCTTGCAGGTGATCTATGCCCTGCCCCCCAGCGACGTGTTCCGCGTGGGCCAGCAGATCGATGCCTTCATCCCGGCCAAACCGGCCCCTGCGGGCAAGGGGGACTGAGGCGATGTCCCGCTCCGCCCCCACGATCCGCGCGTTGGCGAGCGCCGCGCTGCTGCCGCTGATGCTGGCTGGCTGCATGGTGCACCCCGCGCCCGAAATCGCCACGCCAACGCCAGATTTGCCCGAAGCGTTCTTCTTCGCGCCTGATGCAGACGCGCAAACTGCGCTTGCCGCGCTGATGCCAATGGACGATCCGGCATACAGCACGCTTGCCGATGCCGCGATTGCCGAAGCGCCCAGTTTGGCCGAAGCACTCGCCCGGATCGACAGCGCGCGCGCAGGTGCCCGCCGTGCCGGGGCCGAACGCCTGCCCAATATCACCGCCGATGGCAGCGTCCGGCAGAACCGCATCAATACCAACCAGTTCGGCGAAGCGGGCCGGCAAGGCTTCGTACCATCCGAGCAGACCACCTACGGTGCCAACATCACCGCCAGCTGGGATCCGGATATTTTTGGCCAGATCAAGGCGCAAGAACGCGCCGCGCTGGCCCGGGTCGATGCTGCCAACGCGCAGGCACAAGGCGTGCGGCTGGCACTGCTGGCGGAAATCGCGGGTAGCGTCACCGATTGGCGGGTGATCGAAGCCCGCACCGCCGCGATTGACGCCGATGTTGCCGCCGCCAAACAACTCGCCAGCCTTGCCAAGGTGCGTGAGGACGCCGGGATCGCCCCCGGTTTCGACCGCGTGCGGGCCGAAGCCACCGCCAGTTCTTCCGCCGTGCGCCTCGCCGCGCTGAACAGCGAACGCGCGCGGCTCATCGGGCGGCTTGTCACGCTGACGGGCCAAGATGCGGCAAGCGTGCGCGCGGCCTTGGGGACCGCCGCGCCTACGAGGGTCGTGGCCGCGCCGCCCGCTTCGCTGCCGTCAGAATTGCTCGCCAACCGCCCCGATGTCGTCGCCGCCGCCGCCAATCTCGCCGCCAGCGATGCCGATCTGGCCGCCGCCGCGCGCGCGCGTTTTCCGCGCATCACCTTGACCGGCATCATCGGATTGGCGGCGTTCCAGCCTGAAAACTTTTTTGACGAGGATTCGATTATCGGCACGCTGACCGGTGCGATTGCCGGGCCGCTGCTCGATTTCGGGCGGGTGGCGGCTGAAATTGACGGCGCGGCAGCGGACAAGCGCGCCGCCTTTGCTGCCTATCGCGGCGCAGTGTTTCAGGCGCTGGGCGACGCCGAGATAGCCTATGGTCTGGTCACCGCTGCCGATGAAGAGGCGCGGTTGACGGTCAGTGAGCGCGATCAGTTAAACCGCGCCGCCGCACTCAGCGAAACACGTTACCGCGCGGGCCTCGCCAGTTTTCTCGAAGTGCTCGAAGATCGCCGCGCCGCTGATGCCAGCGGCGAACGCGCTGCGGCTGCTTTGGGCCGGGCATCGCGGGCGCGCATCCTGTTGTGGCAGGCGCTGGGGGGTGACGATTTCGGGCTCTAAGGCCCTGACCCTAGAGAATGACCCGCTCGAACAACCAGAAACTGCCAGTTATACCGATGCCATAGGCGGCGATGCGCAGCGCGGGCTGTTCAAGCCTTGGCGCGGCGCGGCTTATCGCGGCGAGCAGCGCCAGAACCCCCGCGATCACCAGCAATTGTCCCGCTTCGACCCCGATATTGAACGCCAGCAGCGCGGCCGCGATTTCCCCCTGCGGCAGACCGATTTCGGCCAGCGCCCCAGCAAAGCCGAAGCCGTGAAACAGGCCAAAGCCGAACGCGACCAGCCACGGCACGCGCCGGGCCCATGTCCGCCGCTGCGGATCGCGCAGCACCAGCGCAACCTCCACCGCAAGGAACACGATCGAAAGCGCGATCAGCGCCTCGACCGGGCGGCTCGGCAGGCCGGTATAGCCCAGCGCGGTCGCCACCAGCGTGATCGAATGGGCGATGGTGAAGGCGGTCGCCGCCTTTATCACCGGCCATGGCGCGCGCACCAGCAACACCAGCGCGATCACGAACAGCAGATGATCCCAACCCCACAGGATGTGCTGCGCGCCGATGATGAAATAATCGCGCGCCACCTGCCACCGGTCGGGCGCGGCGGCGATGGCGGCGGTGGGGGCAGCGGCGGTCAGGCGGAACGTTTGCGCTGTGCCTTCGCGCGGGATCATGCGGGCAATGGCATCAGCGCTGCCGATCAGTTCGGAAAAACCGAAGACCTCACCCGCCAGCGTGCCCGCGCACATCAGCCGCGCGCTACCGAGCAATGCCGTGGGCGCGGCGCGCTGCACCAGTTTACCCTGCATGGTGCAGGCTGCGGGGATTACCGGGCCGGGCAGTGCGGCGATTTCCCCGCTGCGCGTTGCGGCGATGGGGATCTGCCATTCGATCGTCCATTCACCCGAAGCACGTTCGGTCAATTCGATCACCGCAGGGCGCAATTCATCGGCGGCGAGCGGCGCAGCAGCGCAGGCGGCCCACAGCGCGGCCAGCATCGCCACCACGCGGCGGATCATTGCGCGATCTCGACCCGGTAGGCTTCGCGCAGAACGGTGAAGGCGCGTTCCTTGCGCGCGGCGATTTCGGCGCTGCGCCAGTCGTTTTCGACTTGCTTGCGGATCGTCTCAAACGCGGGGGCCGCGCCCGAACCGCGTGCACGCAGCCGCACCAGATGCCAGCCAAAGCCCGAACGCAGCGGGCCTTGCCATGCTGTTCCCGGTTGCAGCTTACTCAGCCCCGCGGCAAACACCTCCCCCAGCCGCGTCTGCACCTCCTGCTGGCTGACCTGTTCAAGGCTTTGCGGCAGGCTGATCGGATCGCCCGCGCGCTGCCAGTCACCGGTGACTGACAGCCCCGGCAAGGCCGCCCGGGCTGCGCTTTCGCTGGCGAAATAGAGCTGATCGAAACTGGCCGCCCCGGCATCGGCATAGCGCGTGCGGTGGGTTTCATAGAAGGCGCGCAGCAGCGCCTCGTCCGGATCGGCTGCTTCCGCCGCCGTGCTGGCCGACAGGTCCATTTTGGTCACAAGCCGCCGCCGCACAACCGCGTCACCCTGATCCAGCCCCAGCCGCAGCGCCTCACGATAGAGCACCTCGTCACGCACGAACCGATCGATCGCGGTGGCAAGTTCGGCATCGGTCGGCGCGCGGCCCATCATGCGTTGGAATTGCAGCGCCAGTTCAGCCTGCTGCGCGCGATCGACCGAAATCACCCGGCTGGCAGGATCGACCTCACCGGAGCTGCTCCAGGTAAGCAGCGCGAACAGCGCGAAGCCTGCGACAAGAAAGTGGACCAACGGTTCTCGCGTCCAGCCGGAAAGCCTCACTTGCGCTCCATCACCGCCGGGGCAGCGGGACGTTTTGCCAGCTTGAGCCAGATCGGCGACGTATAGGCGCGTTCCTGCGCCACGGCGTCATCCATCGCTTCCTTGCTCAGCGTGATCCCGAACCGTACCGCATCGAACAAAGTCCAGCGCGGTGTCGGGATTTCGATCACGCGCACGTAATAGAACGCGCGCTGACCGGGGGTGTAATCGGGATCGATCCACACGGTGCGCAGTTCGGTGGCACCGATGGTGTTGGTGAAGCTCGCGTTCTTGCGGTTGACCGTATCGCCGACCGCCGGAACCTTGCCGCCGCTGCGCACACGTTTGTCCATGTCGCTCCACACGGCATCATAGACGCGTTCCTGCGTCTGGCCACTGGCATCCACCCAGCCTTTGACCACCTGAACCCGGTCAAGATTGGCACCGTCCGGGTCTTTCAGTGCGCTGATCATGAAACGCGGCGCGGTGCCCGTGTCGGTCAGTTCGCCGCCCATCGGCACGCCGCTGGCATAGCCCTTGCGTACCCAATCGCCGTCCCAGTCCTGCGCATCGAAATCAAAGCCGCCGAATACCCGCACGCTCATGCGCGGGCCGGTGGTGGCGTAAACCTCGCGCCGGGCAAAGGCATCAAAGATTTCGGCGCGCGTATTGCCCCGCGCCCAGGCCGCCGCATAGCCGCCGGCAAGGTAATGCCAGCCAAACCTTCCCTGTGACGTGCCAAGGTTCTGAGGCACCACCGCACGGTCTTTATAGGCCGGTTCGTTGCCGGTATGCTTGCCCCAGAAATTGTCTTCATCCGCGGTGGCGAGCGATGTGTGGCTATCCGTCGAACCGACCATGCCGAAAGCATAGGGGTTCACGCCCAGCTGTTGTTCCAGCGACAGGCCCCGCTTCAACGCCTCGCGCACATAAGACCCGGCGAACATATCATCCTTCATCGGCGCGGTGAGCGGCAGGTTGCCCAGTTCCCAGCCCTTGACGCCAAATCCGGCCATTTCATCATTGGGCGAAAGGAACGGATGGCTTTCGCTGTCGCCCTTGATCTGGGTTGCCTCAACCACCGGTTCATAGGCAGCGCGCTTCATCGCGTATTCGGCAGTCATGGGCGACCCGTCGGGCATGGTCATTTCGAACATCAGCCCGTTCGAAACGTTGGAATTGTGCGGGATCGCCAGCGCCTTGCCGCCGGTGCTCTGTTCATAGGCGGCGAGGTAATCCCACAGCTGTTCGGCGGTCGTGCTGAGGCCCGGAAAAGGCAGCACGGTTTCGGTCCGGTCGCGGCCATCGCGGAACATGACCACCCGGTGCAGATTGTTACCATCAGGCATCAAGGTCCATTCGAACCCCGCCAGCGCGGTGAACTTGCCCGGCTTGTTGTAACGGTCAAGAATGCTCAGGTGGGTAGCCCAGATGTCGCGCGTGTTCTCTTCCTGATTGGACTGATCGCGTAGCGCCGCGGGCAATTCGTTATTGGCCGCCGCCGTCACCAGTTCGGCAACGGCGCGAACCGACTGTTCGGGGCTTTCGTGCATCATGTCGTACCAGCGCAGCATGGTATCATCGCCGATCACCCATTTCACATACCAGCGCGGGGCGTCATAAAGCCGCCGGGTCGCGCCCAGCCCGTCCGAGTGATCGGCAATCACGAGGAAATCGAGCGGCCGCGCCAGCCGCGCCTTGCCCCCGGTGGTTGCCTCAACCTCCTCGCCAGAGGCAAAGCGCAGCGCCTCCTCAGGCCCCAGCCGGACGCCAAAGCCGAATGCGTCGATCGAATTGTCGGTGTGAAGATGGGTGTCGCCCCAATATGGGCGATCGGGAAATTCGGCGAGCGTGATCGTGCCTTCGCCGGTGCCGGTCTGATCTTCGGGCACGTCGGGTTCGCCGCCGCAAGCGGCCAGTGCCGTGGCCAGAACACTTGCCAGCGCCAGCCGGCCGATTGCGCGCTTCATGCCTTCTCCCTCCAACATCGCCTCAACTGCGGTATTGTGCCGCAAGGCCCGCCCGTCAAGCCGAACGCCTGAGCAGCGCCGACCGTTCGCACCGGCACACCACTTCGCCGCGTTGATTCCACATTTCGTGGACGAAGGTGACGATCCCGGCATCGGGGCGCGAATTGCTGGCGCGCAGTTCCTTGACCTCGCTCACCGCGCGCAGGGTGTCACCGATGAACACCGGCTTGGGCGTTACCACCTTATCAAACCCAAGATTGGCGACCAGCGTGCCAAGCGTGGTATCCCCCACCGACAGGCCGACCAGCAGGCTGAAGGTGAAGGTCGAGTTCACCAGAATCTGCCCATAACCGCTCGCCTTGGCCGCCTCGACATCAAGATGCAGCGGCTGCGGATTGTGGGTCATGGTGGAAAACAGCAGATTATCCGTCTCGGTCACGGTGCGGCGGATCTCGTGCTCGATCCGTTCACCCACCACCCATTCATCGAAAAACTTGCCCGCCATCAGCCCTGCTCCGCCCAGCGTGCGACCACATCCGCACCGTCATCCACGCTCGAACGCACTGTGCCCGGTGTGCGGCTGAAACGCGGCGCGGGGGCCGGGTGCCATGCGCCGTCATGTTCCAGATAGGCCCCGCGCGCTTTCATGTGCGGATGATCGCGCGCCTCGTCCAGCCCCAGCACCGGGGCAAAGCAGGCGTCGCTGCCTTCGAGCAACGCGCACCATTCGGCCTGCGTTCGGGTCAGGAACAGCGCCGCCAGCTTTGCAGCGTAATCATCCCAGTTGGCGCGGTTCATCTGGTCTTGCGCCAATTCTTGCGGAGCGCCCGTTTTCGCCAGCATCTCGGCATAGAATTGCGGCTCGATCGATCCCAGCGAGATTTCCTTGCCATCCTTGCAGGTGAAACAGCGGTAGAAATGCGCCGCCCCGCCCAGCATCCCCTTGCCCCGCGCGGTGGAAAGGTGCGGCACATGGCGCACCCCGAAGAAAAAGCTCATCAGGCTGGTCGCCCCGTCGACAATCGCGGCATCGACCACCTGGCCCCGGCCCGATTTTTCGCGTTCATACAGCGCAGCCATGATCCCGAAAGCGCAATACATCGACCCCCCGCCGAAATCGCCGACCAGGTTCTGCGGCGGGGTCGCCGGTTCGCCCGCCTTGCCCACCGCCGCCAGCGCGCCGGTGATGGCGATGTAATTGATATCGTGCCCTGCCGCGTGGGCAAGCGGTCCGTCCTGTCCCCAGCCGGTCATGCGCGCAAAGATCAGGCGCGGGTTGAGGGCAAGCAATTCTCCCGGCCCCAGCCCCAGCCGCTCCATCACGCCCGGACGAAACCCTTCGATCAGCACATCGGCATGGGCCACGGCGGCGCGCACCTGTGCCTTGCCCGCCTCGCTCTTGAGATCCAGCGCCAGCCGGTGGCGCGCGCGTTCAACCACCGGGTTGCTGATCCCGGCACCGGGCCGGTCAATCCGCACCACTTCAGCGCCCAGATCAGCCAGCAGCATTGCCACATGCGGCCCTGGCCCGATCCCGCTGAATTCAATCACCCTGAGGCCGGAAAGCGGCCCTGATGGCTGGTTCATCTGTCTCTCCCTTTGCCCGTGTGTGGCGTGTCGCGAACCGGAGAGCAAGCCCGCGCTTGCTGCCCCTGGCCTGCGCGGCAATTGACAGGGCCAGCGCCCTGCCCATAGGCATTCCTGCGTATTCATGCGGTGCAGCGGAGCGAGGGTGGCGAATGACAAACGGCTTGACCAGAGTGCTTGCCGTGGCATCGGGCGGCGGCCATTGGGAACAGCTGATGCTGCTGCGAGCGACGCTGGACAATTACGACATCCGCTTTGCCACGACCGAACTTGCGCTGGCGGTTCAACACGGCATCGCAAATGCCGCGCGCCTGCCTGACTGCAATCAGAACACGCCGGTCCGGTCGCTGCTATGCGCAATGGCGGCATTGTGGACCGTGTTGAAACACCGCCCGCAGGTGGTGGTATCGACCGGGGCGGCTCCGGGTTTTTTCTGCATCCTTGCCGGACGCCTGATCGGCGCGCGCACCTTGTGGATCGATAGCGTCGCCAATGGTGAGGAACTGTCACTATGCGGCAAATTGTCGCAGCGCTGGGCGCATGAATGCTGGACGCAGTGGGAACACCTCGGCACGGATTCGCGCGCGCGCTATTTCGGAGCAGTGCTGTGATCCTTGTCACTGTCGGGATGCAGTTGGGGTTTGATCGCCTGATCGCGGCGATGGACGCGCTTGCACCCACACTGGGCCGGCAAGTAATCGCGCAAACCGGCAAGGGCCGCTATGTTCCGCAAAATATGGATGCGCGCGCCAAAATCGCGCCCGCGGCGTTTGAAAAGCTGGTGCAGCAATCGGCCCTGATCGTCAGCCATGCCGGGATCGGCACGGTGCTGACCGCCGCGCGCTTTTCTACACCGATCATCCTGATCCCGCGCCGCGCCGCGCTGGGCGAACATCGCAATGATCACCAGCTGGCGACTGTGGATCAGCTTTCCGGACGGCCCGGCGTTCTGGTGGCGATGAACGAAAGCCAGCTTTCCGCGCGGATTGCCGAAGGCCTGGCGCTCAGGGACTTGCCAGAGGTGCAATCGCCCACTTCGCGCCAGTTGCACGCCGCACTGGCCGCCTTCATCGAAAACCGCCGATTGTGACCTTCGCTGTCCCGATGCCTGACAAAGCTCGGTTAAAAACCCGGCAAGCCTAACGCGATTTTAAGGGCTTTGCGGCCATGGTTCCGCCTGAAAATGCCGGGACAATGATTTCATGAATGCACCCTTTTATGCCAATGCCGCGCTTGGGCGTGAGGCAATCGTTCATCCCGCGCCCGATCATCAGGTCGCGGTGATCGGGCTGGGCTATATCGGCCTGCCAACCGCGGCGCTGCTCGCCTCTTACGGCTGGCAGGTATGCGGCGTGGACGTTTCGGAAAAGGTGGTCGCCACGGTCAACGCGGGCGGCGTCCATATCGAGGAACGCGATCTCGATAAACTGGTGCACGATGCCATCACCGCGCAAACGCTGGTGGCATCGACCCAAGTGCCCACCGCCAGTTTCTACATGATCGCCGTGCCCACCCCGCTGGGGCCGGACAACACGCCCGATATTTCCTATGTCGAAGCCGCCGCGCGCGCGATTGCGCCAAGAATCCTGCCGGGTGCCTGCGTGATCGTGGAGAGCACCTCGCCGGTCGGCACCACCGAACGCGTCGCCGCGATCATCGCTGAAATGCGCCCCGATCTGGTGGTGCCGCGCGATGGCTTCACCGGCGCGGCAGACATTGCGCTGGCCTATTGCCCCGAACGCGTTTTGCCGGGGCAGATCGTCAATGAACTGGTGCATAATGACCGGGTGATCGGTGGGGTCACTGCGGCCTGCGCCGAACGGGCTTCGGCGCTCTATGCCAGCTTTGTGAAGGGCGATTGCCTCACCACCACCGCGCGCGTGGCCGAAACGGTCAAGCTGGTTGAAAACAGTTTTCGCGATGTGAACATCGCGTTCGCCAACGAATTATCGATGATCGCTGACGTGATCGGGGTGGATGTGTGGGACGTGATCCGGCTGGCCAACCGTCACCCGCGCGTCAACATCCTGCAACCCGGCCCCGGCGTGGGCGGGCATTGCATCGCGGTTGATCCGTGGTTTCTGGTGGCGGGCGCTCCGCAAGCCGCGCGGTTGGTAAGGACGGCGCGCGAGGTCAATGATCACAAGGCGGTGCATACCGAGGGCCGCATCCGCGCGCTGCTGGATTCCGCGCCGGGCGGCAAGGTCGCGCTGCTCGGCCTTGCATTCAAACCCGACATTGACGATTTCCGCGAAAGCCCCGCGCTCGCCATCGCGCAAAGCCTTTCCCACACGCATGGGCAGCGGATACTGGTGGTCGAACCGTTTACCGAAAGCTTGCCCGATGCCCTTGCCGGATCGGGCGCAGCGCTGGTGACGCTTGACGCCGCGTTGCAGGCGGCCGAGATTGTAGTGGTGCTGGTCGATCACACTGCGTTCAAATACCTCTCGCCCGATGATCTGGCGGGCAAGCTGGTGTTCGATACGCGAGGCATGCTGCGGCGATGAGTCCGGTTGGCGGGAAACCCCGCATTCTCGTCACCTTCGGCACCCGGCCCGAAGCGATCAAGATGTTCCCGGTGGTCGATGCCTTGCGCGAAACCGGGCAGTTCGATGTGAAAGTGGTGGTGACCGCTCAACACCGCGAATTGCTCGATTCGGTGCTCGCGCTAGCCGGACTTAGACCCGACCTTGACCTCGACTTGATGCAGCCTAGCCAGTCGCTAGATGCCCTCGCCGCGCGGATTTTGACGCGTTTTGGTGAGGCTTTGGACGCGCTCAAGCCTGATCGCGTTCTGGTTCACGGCGACACCCTGACGACGATGATGGCGACTTTGGCGTGCTATTTCAGGCGGATACCTGTGGGCCATGTCGAGGCCGGATTGCGCAGCGGCGATATCTATTCGCCCTGGCCCGAAGAGGTAAACCGCAAGGTAACGGGCGCAGTGGCCGACCTACATTTCGCCCCGACAGCAACCGCGGCGGCAGCCTTACGCGCTGAAAACGTGCATGAAAAAGCCATACACGTCACCGGCAACACGGTGATCGACGCACTGATGTTTGCGCAGCAAAAACTGGCCGCCGATCCGTCATTGGCACCCGCCATCGGCCCGCTAAAACGGCGCTTCGCGGGCAAACGGATCATCGCGGTCACGGCCCACCGACGTGAGAATTTCGGAGCCGGGATGCAGGAAATTGCCAATGCCTTACAGACACTTGCTAGGCACACAGACGTGGCGATCATCTACCCGCTGCACCCCAATCCCAACGTCGCAGAAGTCATGCGCCCCGCGCTTTCGGGGCATGACAACATCGCCTTGATCGACCCGCTCGACTACCTCGATTTCGTCGCGATGATGGAAGCTTGCGACATTGTCCTAACCGATTCAGGCGGCATCCAGGA
Source organism: Alphaproteobacteria bacterium (assembly GCA_018830415.1). GTDB lineage: Bacteria > Pseudomonadota > Alphaproteobacteria > Sphingomonadales > Sphingomonadaceae > Erythrobacter. Next base: position 34,619 of record JAHJSJ010000277.1, read on the forward strand.
GGAAGCGCCCAGCCTCGGGAAACCAGTGCTGGTGATGCGCGACACTACCGAACGGCCCGAAGGTGTTGCCGCAGGGACAGCACGATTGGTCGGGGCAGACGCAGCAAAAATCATCATGGAAACCAGTCGTTTGCTTGACGACAGTGACGCTTACGACCGCATGGCCAGGGCGCATAATCCCTATGGCGATGGCACCGCCAGCCGCACGATTGCAGCGATCCTTACCACTGCCGGATAGTTTGCCCGGCTAACAGCTCAAGGGCGCGTACGCACCAATTGGACATAATAGATCGCTGCAACCAGCACCATCAGGCTCACACCGATATCAATCACCCAATTAAGTTTCAGAGGCCCGAAAAGCAGGGCATCGATCATGTGCAGCGAGGCGATGCGCAAGGCCATCAGACACACCATCGCAGCAGCGGCAAGAACCCCAGCCAAACGCGCAACGTTCCGGCGCCCGCGAAGGTTGCGTGTCCATCGCTGCAGCGCGAAAATCGCTCCCACTCCTGCGATGGTCAGTATCACCACTACCAGCGGGGCTTGAAGGCTGCGGCGGTCGCCATAATGACCTGATATTCTGAGATAATCACGAAGAATTGCGCGCAGCCATTCTTCGGCATTGACCAGACGCAGTGCAATCAGGACGGCGAAGAACAGCGCTAGCATCAACCACGTTCGCAGGTGCCCCGACCCTTGTCGCTGGCGCAGCGCGGTCGCGGCAGCGGCAAGGCAAGCGAGCATGACAATGCCGTAAAGGCCACTTGCGGCAAGGCTAAAGGTTGATGGACCCGATATCGTCACTGACTTTCCCGCCGCAGTTTACCAGTTGGGCCACGCCGCCGCGGTGTGACCATGTCGATCATTCAGCCAACCAATTCTGCGCACAAGGCAATTCTGATAAGATGAAAGATTTCCTGTATTACATCTGAAAGCCCCGTCGCCGAGTATGGCTCGATGTGGTCGACGCCTCGAATCGTGTGCTCATCCGGCATTAGGTCACGTGGACAAAGGGTATCCATAGTTTGATTGAGGCGAGCGCGACGAAGCCGAGGTAGGACTCTTTGGTTTTGTCGTAGCGGGTGGCGACGCGCCGCCAGTTCTTGAGTTTGTTGAAGAGGCGTTCGATCAGATTGCGCCATTTGTATTTCGCGCGATCGTGCGGGGCGGGGTTACGTCGGTTGACCTTGGCCGGGATCACCGCCTCGACACCGGCTGCCGTGATCTCGTCGCGGATCGCATCGGCATCGTATCCCCGATCAGCCAGGAAGGCCTCGATCCGGTCGGTTATCATGCGGAACAGCGGAGCGAAGCCCTGCACATCGTGCGCCGGTCCCGGTGTCAGCACGCAGCCGAGCGGGAGACCTCTGGCATCGCACCGCGCGTGGAGCTTGGTGGTGAAGCCGCCGCGCGATCGGCCAAGCGCCTCTGTTTGCTGAGTCCCCTTTTTATGCCGACGGCACAATGATGTGCCCGGACCACCATGCTATCAATCATGTCGGCGGCGGTATCGCGCCCTGCCAGCTCGGCCAGCGTCTCGAGCATGGCATCGAACACGCCGGTCGTGACCCATCGTCGATAGCGCCGGAAG